>DASTSJ010000096.1:0-6146 GCA_035760765.1 Edaphobacter sp.
ACGCCCTGGGCGGAGCTCCGGGGGTGCGTTCCGCGCGCTATGCAGAGGACACCGGATTCGCCCCCGATACGAACATGCCTACCGACGAGCGCAACAACGCTTGTCTTCTGCATGCGCTGCACGATGTACCCAACGGAAGCAGGACAGCCCGGTACCATTGCGTGCTGGCTGCCGCCAGGGACGGCGGGATCATGTGCACAACCGATGGAACGGTGGAAGGTGAGATCCTTACAACTGCGCGCGGCAGCGCCGGCTTCGGCTATGACCCTCTTTTTCTTCTTCCAGAGTCGCGCAAGACGATGGCCGAGCTCGACGCCTTGACCAAGCTTGCGTTCAGCCATCGCGGCCGCGCTTTGAAGAAACTCCTGGCGAAACTCCGCCAGAAAAATCAGGAAACACCGAGTTTTACTTAATCGCACACTTGTACCGATAAACGCACGAAAAGCCCTTGATTTCCTTGACGCTGATATAAACGGAGCGGAATAATCAGCCTGCTGCAGAAAATCGGGATTGTTCTCAGTCCCAACGAATTTCAAGGAGATTTGCCATGGCAACCGCCGCCTCGCCAGCCCCTCCTGCTACTCCGCCTCTCCGCGGTGTGCAACCTCTCCGCGCTGGTCAAGGGCACTCCTTCCTCTGGCGTAAGCTGCATTCCCTGACCGGCATTGTGCCGATCGGTGCCTTCCTGATCGAACACATCCTCTCGAACTTCGAGGCGGTGAACGGCCCTCTGGCCTACGCCCAGCAGGTCAAGTTCCTGAATAGCCTGCCTTTAGTTCGTGTTCTGGAGTGGGCGTTCATCTTCATTCCCCTGGCCTATCACGCCGGCTACGGTGTTTTTATCTGGCTTCGCGGACGGAACAACGTCAACGTGTATCCCTGGGCGGGTAACTATATGTACCTTGTCCAGCGGATCACCGGACTGATCGCGCTGGCCTACATCGCGCAGCACGTCTGGCGACAGCGCTTCAGCGGTGTCATGCTGCCGGAGCATCCGGGAGCAGCCTTCCACAAGGTTCAGGTTGAGCTTTCGAATCCGTGGATGCTCGCTATCTATATCATCGCGATGATCGCCACCACCTGGCACTTCGCTTATGGCGTCTGGCTGTTCGCCGCGAAATGGGGCATCACCCCCGGCGACAAGGCCCGCAAGCGCTTCGGCTATGTATGCGCCGCTGGTGGCGCCGGACTCTGCCTGATGGGTCTGGTCAGCATCTGGGCCTTCGTCGGCCCCAAATATGCCAATGCTCCGGAAGATGTGATGCCGCCGCAGCCACCTGGAGTCACGATGCCGGCGCCCCAGAATCCCGTTCCCGGCTCGACCAATCCCGAGCCCTCCAGCCTGCAACGCTAGGAAAGGTCATTAAACGACATGGCAGCAGCAACTCCAAGAATCATCGTCGTAGGCGGCGGACTCGCCGGCCTCTCCGCCGTTATCAAGATCGCCGAGGCGGGCGGCAATGTTGATCTCTTCTCCATCGTCCCGGTGAAGCGGTCGCACTCCGTCTGCGCGCAGGGCGGCATCAACTCAGCCAAGAATCTGAAGGGCGAGGGCGACAGCGCCTGGGCGCACTTTGACGACACCGTCTACGGCGGCGACTTCCTCGCCAACCAAACTCCGGTGAAGCAGATGTGCGAGCAGGGTCCCGCCATCATCGACCTGTTAGATCGTATGGGCGTCCCCTTCAACCGCACCCCTGAAGGTCTGCTGGACTTCCGCCGGTTCGGCGGAACCCTCTTCCATCGCACCGCCTTCGCTGGCGCAACCACCGGACAGCAGCTTCTCTACGCTCTCGACGAGCAGGTGCGCCGGTACGAGTCCGAAGGCAAGGTCAAGAAGTATGAAGGATGGGAGTTCCTCTCTGCCGTCCTCGACTCAAAGGGAGTCTGCCGCGGCATTACCGCGATGGACCTGCGCACGATGGAGCTGCGCACCTTTCCGGCCGACGCCATCATCATCTGCACCGGCGGCAATGGAGCCATCTTTGGCAAGTCCACCAACTCCGTAGTCTGCACCGGCTCTGCGCAGTCTGCTCTCTATCAGCAGGGAGCCTATTACGCGAATGGCGAGTTCATCCAGGTGCACCCCACCGCCATCCCCGGCGAGGACAAGCTGCGCCTCATGTCCGAGTCCGCCCGCGGTGAAGGCGGCCGCGTCTGGGTCCCCAAGGACAAGAACGACAAGCGCGCCGCGCAGTCCATCCCGGAGTCCGATCGCTGGTACTTCCTCGAGGAGTGGTATCCGAAGTACGGCAATCTCGTCCCTCGCGACGTCGCCACCCGCGCCATCTTCAAGGTGGTCTACGAGCATGGCATGGGAATCGACGGGCAGCCGATGGTCTACCTCGACGTCTCCCACCTCTCTCCGGAGCGGCAGCACAAGCTTGAGGGAATTCTCGAAATCTACGAGAAGTTCGTCGGCGATGACCCTCGCAAGGTCCCAATGAAAATCTTCCCCGGCATGCACTACACCATGGGTGGCCTCTGGGTGGACTTCAACCAGCAGACAAACATCCCCGGAGTCTTTGCGGCAGGTGAAGCAGACTACTCGATCCACGGAGCCAACCGTCTCGGTGCGAACTCCCTGCTCTCCTGTATCTATGGAGGTTTTGTCGCTGGCCCGCAGGCAATGCTGTACGCCAGGTCCATGTCCGCAGCAGAGGGCGACGGTGGCCATGCGGCGGAGTTGCAGCGCCAGAGGGAATACAACGACGCTCTGCTGAAGAACCCGGGCACGGAGAACCCCTTCAGGATCTGGCGGGAGCTTGGCGAGACCATGACCAAACACGCCACGATTATCCGTTACAACTCAGGTCTGGACGAAGCAGATGCCAAGATCGTGGAGCTGCAGCAGCGCTACCGGAATATCAATCTGTCTGACAAGGGCCAGTGGGCAAACACCAGCTTCGCCTTTGCGCGGCAGCTCTACAACATGCTGGAGCTGGCCAGGGTGATCGTGCAGGGTGCGCGGCTTCGGGACGAGTCCCGTGGTGCGCACTATAAGCCAGACTTCCCGGAGCGCAACGACGAGAAGTTCCTCAAGACCACCAAGGCTAGCTTTGTCGACGGCGCTCCGAAGTTTGAGTTCGAGGACGTGGATATCGAATTCATCAAGCCCAGGCCGAGGCGCTACGACGCCACCGCCTGATCAACGAAGGGAAGGGCCGGTCCGCTGGTACAGGCATACCGGCGGACCAGAAGAGAAGAACCCGGGACTATGCAGCCAGGTACCTCCACAATACGTTTGCCGCATCTAACCGGGCATGAGCGAGACAATGTCCAACTACTTTGTCTTCCTGGTTCTTCCGGCAGTCTTCGTCGCGATCTGGGGTTACATTCTTCTCTACAACCGCAGCGTAAAGAAGAGAATTCAGCAGATCGAAAACTCCGGCAGGCATCTGACCTGCCTGGAGGAAGGCATATCGCTGGTCACACAGGAGAAGGAGCAAGCCGGCCGGACCGGAAGTATCGCCTGATCCCTGGCGATGCATGGCTCTTCACCATGATAGGGGAGATGCCTGTGTCTCTTCCAGGAACCGGGCGCTCGGTCCTTGAGAGCGCCTCCTGTCATCCTGCAGAGAAGACTAGCTCTCGGGAATTTTGCCAGGCTGGTGGCGCATGAGCCGGGGCCGCGAAAACAACTTCGATATTCTGCGCCTGTTGCTGGCCGGGGTTGTCGTCCTGTTCCATGTCGGATACCTCAGTGGGAACCCGCTCTTCGATAACTTCCCACGCTACTTCAGCGGACATCTGGCAGTCGAAGGCTTCTTCGCGATATCCGGTTTCCTGATCTTTGCCAGCTACGAACGATCCTCTTCCCTTCGGGACTATTTCACCAAGCGGGCCGCCCGCATCCTTCCCGGCTACTGGCTCTCGACTGCTTTTTGCCTGGCCATTGCGTTCTATTACGGAAGCTTTCACGTCGGCAAGTTTCTCTTTGCCAACCTGACATTCGCCAACTTTCTTGCCGGAGACATCCCCGGGGTCTTCGAGAACAACCCGATGACGGGGATGAACGGCGCCTTGTGGACCATCAAGATCGAAGTGATGTTCTACATCATGGTTCCGTTCATCATCTGGCTATGTCGGCGCGTCCATCGGGATGCGGTTCTCTGGACCATCTTCGTGCTTTCCATCATCTATCGCGTCGCGATGGCCAAGCACAATACTTACGCGCTCCAGCTTCCAGGGCAGCTTTCCTTCTTCATGATCGGCGCTCTGATCCACTACCATCTCGACTTCTTCGAGAAAAACGGTAAGTGGCTCACGGTCGCCGCAGTTCTGCTCTATCTGGGCCACATTGCAACCGGCTGGTTTGCCCTTCGCCCCGCTGCGATTGCCACCCTTACGCTCAGCGCATCCCTGCTGGCGCCGACCATCAAAGGACCGACACGCTGGGGAGACTTCTCCTACGGGATCTACGTCCTGCACTGGCCCATCATCCAGTTGTTCGTTGCAGCGGGTCTCTATCGAGTTCACCCATGGGCTGCGCTCTCGATGACCTGCACCACGATCGCGATTGCAGCAGTGTTTTCGTGGTTTGTGGTTGAAAAACCGTCTCTCGCATTTGCACATTCGCGGCGGGTCAAGAATCGCTATCCCGCCGTCACTCCAAGCTAAGGAAACGACACCATGCCAAGCACAATCAAAGTCGAGATCAAGCGCCAAGCTACACCTGACTCCGCTCCCTTCACGGAGAAGTTTGAGATTCCGTATCGCCCAGGCATGAACATCACCTCACTGCTCGGCGAGATCGCAGTCAACCCGGTCGATATCACCGGCAAATCGACCACGCCGGTCACCTACGACTCAAATTGCTTGGAAGAGATCTGCGGATCCTGCGCCATGCTGATCAATGGAAAAGCGCGCATGGCCTGTTCCGCGCTGGTCGACAAGCTGGAGCAGCCGATCACGCTCGCTCCTCTGTCGAAGTTCCCTGTCGTGCGCGACCTCGCCGTCGACCGTTCCGTACTCTTCGAAAACCTCAAGAAAGTTAAGGCCTGGGTACCCATCGACGGAACCTACGACCTCGGCTCAGGCCCGCGCCAATTCCCGCAGGTCCAGGAGCAGCGCTACCCGCTCTCCAACTGCATCTCCTGCTGCTGCTGCATGGAGGTCTGTCCCCAGTTCAACGATGTCACCAACTTCGTCGGGGCCGCCACCATCGCGCAGACCAAGCTCTTCAACCTCGACCCTGCAGGAGCCGTGCTGGCCGAAGACCGCCTGCGCGCCCTCTCCGGAGACGGCGGCATCCAGGAGTGCAGCTTCGCACAGAACTGCGTTATGACCTGCCCGAAAGAACTCCCCCTTACGGAGGCGATCAGCGATATGGAGCGCGACGTATTCGTACAGCAGGTCAAGGACTTCTTCACCCGCTAATCTCACTCCTCAAAGGTGATCGGGCCGATGGGACATCCATCGGCCCTTTCTTTGCCGCCTGTCCTGCGCAGCCGACGAAAGCGCATCCTAAGCAAGTAACGCCCAAATCAATCGGAGGAAACCACTATGCTTCAGCTTGCAGATGCGCGCAAAATCATAGCCGCTGCTCAGAAGAAGGCCGAAGAGATCGGCCAGCCCATGAACGTTGCTGTCGTCGATGAGGGAGGAAACCTGCTCGCGTTTGAACGCATGGCCAATGCGTGGCTGGGCTCCATCGATATCGCAATCAAGAAAGCATGGACCTCCCGAGCCTTCGATATCGCGACCGGAGACCTTGCGAAGAATTCGCAGTCCGGAGATTAGTTCTTCGGAATCCACGTCTCAAACGACTGCCGGGTGATGATCTTCGCAGGCGGCATTCCTCTCAAGAAAGACGGCAAGGTCGTCGGAGCGGTGGGTGTCAGCCGGGGCGACGGGAAACAGGACCAGGCAGTCGCCGAGGCTGGTGCAGCCGCGCTTTAAAGCAGAGTGGGCTCTCTCACGAGAGCCCACTCTTAACCACATCTATGCCAAGTACGAGAACCGGATGGCTCGCGAATTACTTCGTGAACATGGTATTCCCGGGCGTTGTGTTCTCATCGTTATGCAGGCGGTTCTGAGCGCGCTTCGCACTCTCCATCGCTGCATCATCGACGCGCTCCTGGGGCGTCTTTCCGACCTCAGTGGCAGGAGCGTTCTGTTCAATTGCCTCATGCGAAGGTCTCGCT
>DASTSJ010000097.1:0-6726 GCA_035760765.1 Edaphobacter sp.
ATGAGGATCGACACTCCCCGGCACCACGCCGCAGACACCGGGCACCAGCTCGGTCTCATGGGCCATCGCGATAATGCAGGTGGAGGTGCCAACGACATTGACGACATCGCCCTCCTTGCATCCCGCGCCGAGAGCATCCCAGTGGGCATCGAAGGCACCCACCGGAATGGGAATGCCGGCCTTGAGTCCCATCTTCGCCGCCCACTCTTCGCTCAGGCCGCCGTAGATCCGGTCGGAGGTCAGGTACTCTCCTCCGATCTTCTCCCGCGCCCCTTTCAGCAGCGGATCAACCGCAACCAGAAACTCCTCAGCCGGCAACCCTCCCCACTTCGGGTTCCACATCCACTTGTGCCCCATGGCACAGACGCTGCGCTTTATTCCCTCCGGGGTTTTCACGCCCGTAAGGACAGCCGCGACCATGTCGCAGTGCTCGAGCGCGGTCGCAAACTTGGCTCGCTTGGCATCATCAGCGTGCCGAAGCCAATGGAGCAGCTTCGACCATCCCCACTCGTGCGAGTAGACACCGCCGCACCAGTCGATAGCCTCGAGCTTCAGTTCGTGCGCCTTCGCAGTGATCTCCTGAGCCTCGCGATGGGCGCGGTGATCGCACCACAGATAGTAGTCATCCAGCGGTTGCAGGGATGAGTCGACCACAACCACGCTTGAACCCGTCGTATCGAGCGCCATCGCCAGAACATCTTCTCCGCGCACGCCCGTCTGTTGCAGCGCCTCGCGCGTCGCCTTTACCAGCGCGTCCATCTGGTCCGCGTGCGACTGCGTCGCAAAGTCCGGATCTTCCCGGCGGCGATGCAGAGGGTAGTTCGCCACTGCTGTTCCGAGACGACCTCCCTCTGAATCGACGAGGGTCACGCGCACACTGAGAGTTCCGAAATCAACACCCGCTACAACAGCCATGTCTTTCTCACCTCTATACGGATAAGCCGAATGATCAAACTATTTCTAAGAAGACTCTGTTGGGTCCTGGTTTTGTTAAGGGCACGACTTTAGTCGTGCTGTAAGCGGTGCAAATCAATGCGGCTTTAGCCGCTGAGGTACGTTCGCAGACCGATCAGAGGTTCCTCTAAATTGAGTTCTTCTGTCCGTAGGTCGCCTTGGCGCCATGCTTGCGGAAGTAGTGCCGGTCCAGCAAAGCACTCGAAACACCGCACTGCGAGTTAAGCAGGACTGTCATGAAGGCCATCTTTGCTACCGCCTCCAGCACCACAGCGTTATGCGCCGCATCGTGCGGGTCTTTGCCCCACACAAAAGGAGCATGGCCCGCAACCAGTACCCCGGGGACCGCCAGAGGGTCGATCCCATCGAAGCGCTCAATGATGGCGCTGCCCGTATTCAAAACGTAGTCGCCATTAATCTCGTCATCCGTCAGCTCACGCGTGCACGGAACCGGGCCGTGGAAGTAGTCTGCATGCGTCGTGCCGAGCGCAGGAATCTCCCGTCCCGCCTGAGCCCACGCCGTCGCATGCTCGCTATGGGTATGGACCACAGCACCGATGGTTGGGAAAGCCTTGTACAGCTCCAGGTGGGTCTTCAGATCGCTCGAAGGATTCAGCGTACCTTCCACGATCTTGCCCGAAAGATCAGTGACCACCATGTGCTCCGGCTTCAGGACGTCGTAATCGACCCCACTCGGCTTGATAACGACCAGTCCCTGTTCCCGATCGATCCCGCTTGCATTCCCAAAGGTGTACAGCACCAGGCCTCTGCGAACCACTTCCAGATTGGCCTCGAGTGTCGCCTCTTTCAATCTCTCCAGCATCTATCGTTCCCTCATGAGTTTTCGTGACAGGCTCATCCGCGCACGCACATTTTGCGTGCGCGCTCCCGACCGACGGCGCAACACCACAATAGACTACACAGGTTTAAGAAAACATTTACTTAAGACCGCGCCTCAACCGGAAAACAGTCTGCGGGATAGGATAGATTTCATCCGTCTATGCCCCTCACCACGCCCGAGGCAGCCCAGTCCACCGGCAGGATCAAGAAGCTTCGCCTGATTCCGCTGCTCGCCGCGACCTACTTCATGGTCTCGGGCGGTCCGTATGACCTGGAAGACATCATTGGGTTCGGTGGCTATGGGCATGCTCTCTGGCTGCTGTTTCTCCTTCCCTTCTTCTGGAGCTTCCCCACCGCCCTGATGCTGGGCGAACTTGCCTCGGCTGTCCCCGCAGAGGGTGGCTTCTACGCGTGGGTCCGCAGAGCCATGGGGCCGTTCTGGGGATTCCAGGAGGCGTGGCTCTCGCTGGCTGCCTCGGTCTTCGACATGGCGATCTATCCCATCACCTTCGTGCTCTACCTGCAGCACCTCGCCCCAACGCTAACGCAAGGGCATCGGGGCCTTTTTCTCGAGTTGGCGGTCGTCGCCGTCGCTGTCCTCTGGAACCTCCGCGGCGCCGCCGCAGTTGGCGAGGGCTCAGTACGGCTCTGGCTGTTGGCCATCTCTCCCTTCCTCATCCTCATCGCAAGCGCCGTCTATGCCGGCCTTCACGCCTCCAAAGGACCGTTTGGAGGACATGCCAGCCTCGCCGCGCCTCACGGCAAGGCCTTCTCGACCGCCATTCTCGTCGCCATGTGGAACTACATGGGCTGGGACAACGCCACCACCATCGCCAACGAGGTCGAGAACCCTCAGCGCAACTACCCTCGGGTCATCCTGCTCGCGGCCGTGATGGTCATGCTGACCTATATTGTCCCCATCGCTGCCGTTGCCTGGGCCGGCATCCCCGCCGAACGCTTCTCCACAGGGGCCTGGGTCGATGCCGGAAACATCCTCGGCGGAACTCTGCTCGCCGGAGCCATCGTCCTTGCTGGGTCACTCGACGACTTCGGCACCTTCAGCAATCTCACCCTTTCCTACACTCGCCTTCCCCATGCACTCGCCGAAGACGGCTTCCTCCCAGCGATCTTCACCAAACGGCTCTCAAACGGCGCCCCCTGGGTCTCGGTCATCGCCTGTGGAATCTGCTGGGCCCTCGCCCTTGGCTTCTCCTTTGAGCGCCTCATCACGATCGACCTGGTCCTCTACGGCCTCTCGATGATTCTCGAGTTCGTCGCCCTCATCCTGCTGCGTCGCAACGAGCCATCACTCCCTCGCCCATTCAGGATCCCTGGCCCCGATTGGGTCCCAATCCTCCTCGGACTGAGCCCCGCCGCCCTGACCGCATTTGCTCTCTACGCGTCACGCACCGAGACTGTGATGGGAGTTCGCGCGCTTACCTTCTCCCTGCTGATCGCTGCCGCAGGCGTGCCTCTCTACCTGGTGACCAAACCTGCGCGAACCAGAAGGACAGCGGGTACATCCGGAGAACAATCATTCCCGCATCACTAGGCGAAACGAAGCGTCGCACATGCCTCACGCGAATGGTCGAATTTGCCGCATATCCCTCTCGGTGTAGGACATATGCCTGATTGACATCTCCAGCTCCCTATAATGAAATTTAGGTATCTGGAAAGTTACAACCAGTTGAAACGATTGTCTCTCTTTCTTCCCTGCAGTCTCTTGCCTCTCTGCACCTGATTCGAACTTTTTCGGCGAAAAGTGACTGTGGGCACTGGGTGAAGCTCATCTCCCCGGCAAAAGTTCGTGGCAAGGAGCAGAATGTTTACCACCGTTTCACGGCAGGATCCTCGTTACCAGTCCCTAGAAAAAGGCAATAACCGGCGCTTTCCACTGGCTGCGTCGGATTCGGTCAGCCGTATTGAGATCTGCCAAAGTGCAGCAGAAGTCGCCGATGCTCTTCAAAAAGCAGTGAGCGCAGGTCTTCGTCCCACCATTCGTTCCGGCGGCCACTGCTACGAGGATTTCGTCGTTAACAATCCCGGCGGCGTTCTGATCGATGTCAGCATGCTCAACGATATGGATGCCTCCGGCAGCGGGCACACCTACAAGCTCGGCCCCGGAACCCGGCTTGGCGACGCTTACACCCGCCTCTACAAAGAGCACGACGTGACCATGCCCGGCGGATCCTGCTATGGCGTCTGCGCCGGCGGCCATATCTCCGGCGGAGGATACGGCGTCCTCAGCCGCCTGCACGGTCTGACCGTCGACTGGCTCAGCGCCGTCGACATCCTCACCGTGGATGCCTCCGGCAAAGTCATTCAGCGCCGCGTTGATAAAGACAAGGATCCTGACCTCTTTCGCGCCTGCCGCGGAGCGGGCGGAAACAACTTCGGCGTCATCACCGCCTACTACTTCGACAAGCTTCCTCCCGCTCCCAAGCAGGTCGCCAACATCAGCATGTCGTTCCCTTGGGAAGACATGACGGCGGATCGCTTCGAGACCATCCTCGCCACATACGGCCACTATCTGGAGACTCGAGGCAAGGATCCCGACACCTGGGGCATGTTTACCTACATGGGGCTCTCGCACAGCCAGTCCGGGCGCATCGGCATCTCCGCCCAGTTCTGCAATCCCGACGGAACCTGCAACGACCTCGGTCCGCTCAAGGAATTCGTCGAGTTCTTCAAGCCCTGCAAGCCTCTCGCCGCCGAGCCGCAGTACATGGACCACCGCCACTCCCCCCAGGCGGCGAAAGCGTCCGTTCGAAATGGCATCGAGGGCAAGCCCGAGCCCTGCACCGACGCGCATCTGAACCTCGGCTCCTGGTACGAGGCTACGGTTCGCGGAGGCCTTGGAGGAGGCGCCCGCGCCAAGTACAAGTCCTGCTACATGAAGCGTACCTTCACCTCGGCGGAGGCTCGCACGATCTACAAACATCTCACCCGGGAGATCTCCGGAGCGGATTACAGCGGCTTCCTTGCCGTCGACTCCTACGGAGGGGCTGTCAATCGGCCCGAACTGGCAGAGGCCACCTCCGTCCCCCAGCGCAGTTCCATCATGAAGCTGCAGTTCCAGAGCTACTGGCAGGATCCGGCGGAAGATGCCGGACGGATTCAGTGGATGCATGACTTCTACACCGACCTCTATTCCGGCCCCGATGTAGACGAGCAGCACAAGGGAACTCCCTACTGGAACCAGCAGTACGAGGGGTGCTACATAACTATCCCGACGTCGATATGCTCGCTTACCCCTTCTGGCCGCAGCTTTATTATGGCGACCAGGGACTTTATCCCTTCCTACAAGGGGTCAAAAAGCGTTACGATCCGAATAATATCTTTCACTTTTCCATGTCCGTCCGCGCTTAGTCGCGGACCCGCTTGATTTTTTGGTCATTCCCTGGTCTGGGCCCTCACGATTGCAGGTTGACGTTCCGTACGGAGGCTTCTTTGGTTCCACCTCTGAATGCACTGTTGTACAGACAACTACACGACCGGTCAGCTGTCCTTCCGACCTATATCTCACAACCGGCCCTGTTCGGGCCCTCGGTCGGGTCGAATCCTGCCTCCAAATTCCTGCCCTGCAAGGCTTACAGAAAAGCGTTCCCACCCGCCGGAGAGACGGCCGAACCGACTTTTATCCTTGCTACCCGAGTTTTTCGATGGACATCCGCACCCACAAAGGCCGACAATTTGTTCATAAATAAACGAAATCGCGCGCCTCTGGCCGGCTCTGTCATTGGAAGAAACACCATCCAGGCAAAGGAGGGACTCTAGGACAGAGAGCCGCCGCCAAGCCCATCCAAGCGGCAGGAAGCGCGGTTCACAACGAACTCACGGCCGAAGAAACCAAAAAACGCTGGGGACAGACCCGACCGGATCCCATCCACAAGGTCAAATCCTGACGCGCAGCCGTAGAGGAACCACCCACGTAGTACGAAACATTCGAGGAGACTATCGATGCAACGAAAACAAGCACTACTTAGTTTTCTGTCCGTCCTTCTCCTGGTCGTTTGTGGTGCTGTATCCAGGGCACAGACGATCACGGGTAGTATCAACGGCACAGTAACTGACCCATCGGGCGCGGTTGTTCCCAACGCGCAGGTGACGGCGACCAACGTCGACACCAACGTGGCCACCCAGGCTACGACCAACAACGACGGTATCTACAACATCCGCTTCCTCCAGATCGGCCACTACAAGGTGGACATTACGGCGGCTGGCTTTGCCACTTCCACCTATGGCCCTTTCACGCTGGAAACCGGCCAGAACGCCAAGGTCGACGGCAAGCTGAGCCTCGAGAGCCAGCAGCAGAAGGTCTCGGTCGAAGCTGAAACCGTCCCCCTGATCAACACCGAAAGCCCGGTCCTCTCGACGACGCTCGACACGCGCGCTATCGAGAACATGCCTCTGGTCAGCCGCAACATCGTTGCCCTGACGATGTTCCTGCCCGGTGCCGTCAGCACCAACCCCAACGGCTTCGTAAACAACGGTGCTGTCTCGGGACCCATCAGCGCCAACCAGACCGTCTCGGTTAACGGCAACCGCCAGCAGACCAACCAGTACCTGCTCGACGGTATGAACATCAACCAGACCCTCGACGACATCGCCGGCTACAACCCCAGTGTCGATGCCATCGGCCAGGTCCAGGTCATCTCTGCCAACGCACCTGCGGAATACGGCAACGTGCTTGGCGGCGATATCCTCTACCAGACCAAGAGCGGAACCAACCAGTTCCATGGAAGCGCCTTCTTCTTCCTCGGAAACCAGAACCTGAACGCGAACACCTGGGCCAACAAGCACGGCTCGACCATCATCCCGCGCAACCCCTTCACCCGTACCATCTTCGGTGCCACCCTCGGCGGCCCCATCTTCAAGGACAAGCTCTTCTTCTTTGGCGACTACCAGGGCGGACGTTACCACTCCGGTGGT
>DASTSJ010000098.1:0-11961 GCA_035760765.1 Edaphobacter sp.
GCTCGAGCAGAAGGCGGCGCTCGCGGCCTCCGCCCAGGCCAAGCTCGCGAATGAGCTGCTTGTAACCTGCGCGCTGTCCCGTGCTCCGCTCGATGCGGTGGAGGAGTTCGCGGTCGGTGAATTTATATGGATGCCCCGGCATTTACCAAGGATAAGACCGAGGAGCGCTTCTGTGCGGGTTCATGCTCGATCAGCGTCGTGCAGACAGTGGGCCCGAGGGCTCGTTGCGTAGCAGATTCGCGGCTTGTTCCAGGCTGGTCGAAGGAGGCGTTGGGCGCAGATCGGTTTTCACCTCGTCCTCCTGCTCGCTGATGGTCTTGAAGAGCAGAACGTGCCCCTGTATGTGGATGTGGGACTCGGTGATCTGCCAGACCTTCGGGGCGAGCGAGCGTCGTTCGACGTTGAAGGTTCCGCCCTGCTCCATGCGGCCGAAGAGTCCCCAGCCGAAGGTGACGTCGCGGATCAGCTTGCCGGAGATGCTTTGAATACGGTTCTCGGGCTTGGCGACGACGATCTTCCCGGCCATCGCGGCAAAGACGCGAGCCTCCATGGAGGGCGGTGTGAAGGACGGGTTGGGGACGAAGGACAGCGTTGTCGCCTCCGGGGTGTCGGAGTTGATGGTCCAGATAAAAGCATCGGGCAGCATCCGCAGCATCTCTTCAGCGCGTTTGTCGTCCTGCTGGCTGTCGCGGCGCTGCTTCGCCTGCTGCGAAGGATCGTGGATGAAGGACTGGATGCGGTTGTTTTCCTGCTCGAGCGCGGCCGCGCTGAGTGGCTTTCCGTTCTCGCGGATCTTCTTCTTGATGGAGCCCTGGTCAGTCTCTACGACCTCGTAGACAAACTCGCCTTCGGGTCTGCGAACTGTGGAGCGGTACCGCCAGCGGGAGTGGTCGTCGCGGTCTGCAGCGATCTCCGTGTTGACGGCTGTGCGTACGATCTGCTGAGCGTGCGGGTCAGGAGGGGACTGGGCCCGGAGGGCCGGCACGAACAGACTGAAGGAGAGTAGTGAGACAGCAAGCGTGCAACCACGAAGGCCAGAGTTCATTTGGTTTCCAATCCTATTTCCTTAGACCTAGGATGCGGTCGCTCCGTTTATGGACTACACGGATCTCCGTGGGGTATCTCTTTGTGCAAAATCTTGAAAATAAAGAAGATAAGTCCAGACCATTGTTGCAAAATATTGAAAAATAAAAGACTTGCAGAAGCGCGATAAGCCCCTGCTTCATAGCAGAGGCTCATTGGATAGTTCTGATTAAAGGATAGTGGTTTGGAGTCACCTAGTCGGCACAACTTAAATGTATGTAAAAAATATGGTTAGCCTCTTTTCCGACTTGACACACCTCAGGCGGTCACGGCCTGATGGGTCTTTAGTGGCTGGTAGTTTCCGGGTAGCGTGCGGCCGGAGATGGCGAGGCGGTTCCAGGCGTTGATGGTGGTGACGGCGAAGGTCAGGTCCGAGATCTCCTGGTCGGTGAAGTGGGCGGTGACCTGGGCATAGCCTGCGTCGGGGGCGTGACCCTGGGTGATGAGAGTAAGGGCTTCGGCCCAGGCGAGGGCGGCCCGTTCGCGATCGGTGTAGTAGGGGCACTCGCGCCAGGCGTCGAGGGAGTAGAGGCGCTGCTCCGTCTCGCCCAGAGCACGGAGATCCTTCGAGTGCATATCGAGGCAGTATGCGCAGCCGTTGATCTGCGAGACGCGGAACTTGACGAGGTGAAGAAGGTTCTCTTCGACGCTGGACTGGGCGAGGTATTTCTCCAGGGCGATCATGGCCTGGTAGGCGCCGGGGGAGAGCTTGGCATAGCTGAAGCGTGGCTGCATGTAGAGATGCTCCTTTTTAGGGAATGAGTGTTTGCTGGGGATTCGTGAACCAGCGGGCAAGGTTTGAATCGTCAGGCTGGCGACGACGGAGATACCGGATAGATGGCCAGCAGAAGAGCACAGGCTGAGGCCGAGAAGACGGAGTAGTCGAGCGGCTGTTTCGGTCCGAGAGAGATGGTCATCGCGAGGGCAAAGAGAAGAAGCAGCACGGCGGAGGCAAAGGCCAGGATGCGGGGCCACACGCTTACGGCGACGATTCGAGCGGGAAGCAGCCCAAAGAGGACCAGACCGAGACCGCAGGCGACCTCAAGGAAGGTTGCCGCCCATGCGAGGAAGGGAATGGTGACGGCGGGCATAAAGGCGTTCACCTGGCCGGTGTGTGCGATGAAAGCCGGAAAGCGGGAGAGTCCGGGAGTTCCCTGCCAGAGCCCGAAGCGCGAAGCGACGGCAGACAGAAACGCCGTTCCAAGGGCGATTCGTGCATAGCGGAGGGCTGCGTCGGAGATGGTTGCGCTCATTGGCGTCCCTCACTGGGATGCAAGGGGAGGGTGAGCTGCGTGGAATGGTCGCATACAAAGGTCGCGGTAAAGATGGCGGTCTCAGTCTGGCTTGCGTTGGCGGAGATGAGGTGTCGCCCGTTGGGAGCCTCATAGAAGCTCTGTCCGGCTTTATAGATAGTGATCGGTCCTGGCTGAGAGGAAGAGTTGTCTTGCACCTGCATGCGCACTGCGCCCTCCAGAACATAGCCGACGACGGGGCAGGGATGGCTGTGCGGTGGCGAAGACTGCCCAGGAGCGTACTGAACCCGCCACCTGAACGCTTAGGTGGCTTCCGTCGAGCGATGGCAGAGGATGCGAGAGAACGGTCTGCACCCGGGTTGGCGAACTTTGTTGCTCCGGAGCCTGGGCGGAGGATTGGAGGATCGGCAAAGGGGCGTAGCAGATGAGGGCCAGGACGTAGCTCCAGCGTTCGGTGAGGTTCATGCTGCTCTCCTTTCGGGTCTAATGAAGACCAAGGTAGGTGAAAGCAGACCACTCGGATAGATCCATTTAGGATCGTTTTGCTGTACCACTTTTGAGAGAGCAGATGGCGAAGCGATCTGGATTGACGGAGATTCTGCTGGGTGAGCGAACCGAAGGTGAACCGGCCTACCGCTGGCTTTACGGCGCGTTGCGGCGGGAGATCCTGGACGGGCGTCTGCGACCGGGCACGCGGCTGCCGGCGACGCGAGACCTGGCGGCGGAGTACGGGCTTTCGCGCGGCACGGTTGTGATGGCGTTTGAGGAGTTGAAGGCCGAAGGCTACATCGAGGGCAGCGTGGGATCGGGCACCTATGTCAGCAAGGTCCTGCCGGAGGAACTGCTGCAAGCCGGGCATGGAGCTATGCCACAGGCCGCTGCTGAGCGGCCCTCCCGATCGTTTTCGGCGTACGGCACGGCACTGCAGCCGTTTCCAGCTCTTTCGGGAGGAGCTTCGCGTGCGTTTCGGGCGAATGTACCTGCGCTTGAGGAGTTTCCGGCGGCGCTGTGGGCGCAGATTGCAACGCGCCGCCTGCGGCGAACCTCGATGACGATGCTGAGGGGCTGCGAAGCCGCGGGATACAGGCCGCTGCGGCAGGCGATTGCGGGCTATCTTAGGCAGTCACGCGGCGTAGTGTGCACGGCCGAGCAGGTGGTGATCGTTTCTGGCGTGCAGGAGGCGCTGGATCTGGCGGCCAGGCTATTTGTGGGGTTTGGAGAGAAGGCGCTGGTGGAGGATCCCGGGTATCTCGGCGCGTCGCGGGTCCTTAAGGCCATGGGAGCAGAGATGCTGTCGCTGGGTGTGGACAGCGAAGGAGCGAAGGTGCCGAGTGCGGGGCAGGAGGCGAAGCTGGTGTATGTGACGCCCGCGCACCAGGCTCCGCTGGGCGTGACGATGAGTTTGTCGCGACGGCTGGAGCTGCTGCGGTGGGCGCGGGAGACAGGAGCGCTGATCTTCGAGGATGACTACGACGGTGAGTATCGCTACGCGGGCAGAACGGTGCCGGCGTTGCAGGGGCTGGACCGGCACGGAGTGGTGCTGTTTGCAGGCAGCTTCAGCAAGGTGCTGTTTCCGGCGCTGCGACTTGGCTACCTGGTGGTGCCCGAAGATCTGGTGGAGAGGTTTGCGGCGGCGAAGTCGATCCTGAACCGGCATGCTCCTGTGCTGGAACAAACGGTACTGTGCGATTTTCTGGACGCAGGGCATTTTGGCAGGCATCTGCGGAAGATGCGGGAGCTGTACTCCGAGCGGCTGGGAGTTCTGCTGGAGGAGGGCAAGAGGCATTTGGCAGGAGCGGTCGAGATCTCGCAGATTGAAGCAGGCCTGCAGACTGTGGGTTGGTTGGCTGACGACCTTGAGGGCCGAACGCTGGTGAAGGCCGCGGCAGAGAGGGGGCTGGAGATGATCGCTCTGGCGGGGTTCTTTCGGAGCGTGGAGGCCTGGGCGCAGAGGCCCCGCGACGGCGTTCAGATGGGGTTTGCGGCGGTGAGTCCTGGCGAGATCCGCAGAGGGGTGGATGAGTTGGCGCGAACAATCGAGGGCTTGCGAGCGGTCGCTGCGCAAGGCTAAAGCGGTTGGGTGGGTGCGCTTTCGAGTGCGGCTTCGATACCGGCATTGACTTCCGCGTGGGCGAACTCGGCGGCGACGCGGATGCCGTTCATGACGGCTTTCTCGTTCGAGGAGCCGTGGCCGACGATGCAGACGCCGCGGACACCGAGCAGGGGGGCACCGCCGTACTCGTTGTAGTCAAGGCGCTTTTTGAAGTCGGTGAAGGCGCGGCGTGAGAGCAGGGCTCCGACCTGCGAGGTGACGGTCGATTTGAGGGCCTCACGCAGGGAGGTGGTAACGAGGCGAGCGATTCCTTCAGACGCCTTAAGGGCGACGTTGCCGACGAAGCCATCGCATACGGTGACGTCGCAGTTGCCGTTGTAGATGTCGCGGCCCTCGACGTTGCCGATGAAGTTGATCCCCGGCAGCGCGCGCAGCATGGGAAGGGTGTCGCGGGTGAGGGAGTTGCCCTTGGAGTCCTCTTCGCCGATGGACAGCAGGCCGACGCGAGGGTTGTCGATTTTGAGGACGTTCTGGGCGAAGATGTGGCCCATGACGGCGAACTGAACGAGGTTGTCGGGGTCGCAGTCGACGTTGGCGCCAACGTCGAGGATGAGGGACGGAACTCCCCGGGTGGTAGGGACGGCGCTGGCGAGGGCTGGGCGGTCGACGCCGGAGAGCATGCCCAGGACCATCTTGGCGGTAGCCATGGCGGCTCCGGTGTTGCCGGCGGTGAAGAACCCGGCTGCTTTTCCATGCCCGGAGGTTGTGCGGGAGGCGAGGCCTTCGCGGACCATCTTGAGGCCGACGCGCATGGTGGAGTCGCGCTTGGTGCGGACGGCCTGCGCGGCCTTGTCGCCCATGGTGATCCACTCGGACGCGGGCGTGATGAAGATGGGAAGATGCTTCTGGTGCTGGACGTGCTGGCGCAGGATGGGACGCAGAATGTCTTCAGGGCCAACAAGATGCACGCGCACGTCGTAATGACGTGCAGCGAGAACGGCCCCTCGGATCTCGGGATCGGGGGCCTTGTCGGAACCCATCGCGTCAACGACGATGTCGATCGGCATCAGGCAACAATAACAGGGTTTCTATGGAAAGACGGAGCTTAGCTGGCTTCCTTGACCGTGAGGACGTCACGACCCTTGTAGGTACCGCACTTGCGGCAAGCGCGATGCGGAAGCTTACGCTCGTGGCAGTTGGGGCATTCGGACAGGCCGGCGGGGGTGAGGAAGTCGTGGCTGCGGCGCTTTGCGGTGCGCTGCTTGGAGTGGCGCCGTTTCGGATTAGGCATCGGAGTATCCCTTTCGCTTCGCCCGCACCCGATGGAGGCGGGCGAGAGGCGGAAAAACTTGTATTTAGTGCTTAACCTCGATCTTGTCAGCCAGACCGGCGAGCGCATTCCAACGCGGATCAGACGGAGTCTGTTCGCAGGAGCAGATTGCCAGGTTCTGGTTCTGACCGCAACGAGGGCAGAGGCCCTTGCAGTCCGGCTTGCAGAGGGTTCGAGTGGGCAGGGACAACAACACCTGCTCGCGCACGACGTCCTCGAGCAAAAGACCGCTCTCTTCATAATACCCGATTTCGGTCTCGTCTGCGGAGATTGCATGTTCACCCATCTCGGTATCGGCCTCCGCGGGGCGGAAGAGGAGATCGAACTCGCCGGAGAGGGTCTGGGGGACGGGTTCGACGCAGCGGGCGCAGAGGATCTCGAAGTCGCCGTTGTAGGAGGCACGCAGACGAATGTCGTTTACCTGAGAGCTTTTGCCGCGTTCTTCGCTGCGGTGCTCGACGAGCAGATCGGCCTGTCCCTTGACGGGAAGCGCGGAGACCTGACGGATGTCGGGGCCGTAGTCGAGCGTGCCGGGAGCGACGGACTCGTCGATCTGGAGGGGTTCGTCGAAGAGTTGGGCCGGGGTAATGATCACGCTCTTAAGCGTAGGACTTCGGAGGGGTGGGGTCAAATGCGGTCTGGGGTGGGTATGGGGCTGTGAAGGCTCGCGGGAGTGGTTTGGGCGCAATGGGCAAAAGAGAGGGAGTCTTCGCCTGCGGCTCAGAATGACGATCGAGAGGAGAAAGCAATGGGGGAAATATTTCTCTTTTGATACAGACAAAGGTGGCAGGAGTGTTTTAGTGTGGTGCGGGATGAGGTCCGACCAAATGAGGGCAGGGAAGTTTGCTGAAATTTTGGGTTCGGGGGATGTGATCCGGGTGGAAGCTGGGGACGTATTGAAGCAAGGCGAAACTCCGACGGCTTTGATCGAGTGAGCTCAAGGATCTCAGGAGGTTGAAGCCTCCCTTCCTTGTCGGAGTTCCAGGGCATAGATGAAACCGTACCGTTAGCAAGGCGAGATACCAGGGCAACACAAAGGGAATTGAAAAATGTTCAGGAGAGGTTTGGCTGTCACTCTTGCGGGACTTGCGATCGCTGCGGGTTCGTGTGCATCGGCCGAGACGCTGGTAGTGAATCACTTTGGCGCGAAGGGAGATGGCCAGGCGGTCGATACGGCGGCGATCCAGAAGGCGCTGGACAGAGGCGCTGGCAGGCACGCGACGATTACGTTTCAGCCGGGGACGTATCGGATTGGTTCAATCTTTGTGAAGAGCGGAGAGACGCTGGAGATCCCGAAGGGCGTGAAACTGATCGGGATTCAGGATCTGTCTGCGTATCCGCTGATGCCAACGCGTGTGGCGGGGATCGAGATGACGTGGCCGGCGGCTCTGATGAATGTCTATAAGCAGCACGATGTGAAGATCACGGGTGAGGGCACGATCGACGGAGACGGCTCCTACTGGTGGAAGAGCTACTGGGATCTGCGCAAGGAGTATGAGCCGAAGGGACTGCGCTGGGCTTCAGACTATGATGCGAAGCGCCCCCGGCTGATTCAGATCTTCGACTCGTCGCAGGTGACGCTCGATGGCCCGCAGTTAGAGCGGTCCGGATTCTGGACGGTCCACATCTGCTACTCGCATGACGTGACGGTCGACCATGTGACAATCCGCAATAACATCGGCGGGCACGGACCATCGACCGACGGAATCGACATCGACAGCTCGAAGAAGATCCTGGTGCAGCATGCGGATATCGATGTGAATGATGATGCGCTTTGCCTGAAGTCCGGGCGCGATGCGGATGGTCAGCGGGTCAACAGGATCACAGAAGATGTAGTGATTCGGGACAGCGTGATTCGCAGGGGAGCGGCGGCGGTGACCTTTGGGAGCGAGACCTCGGGTGGGTTCCGAAACATCGAGGCCTACAACCTGACGGCCTACCAGGGAGTGGGAAGTGGTGTCCTGATCAAGAGCGCCAAGGTGCGCGGTGGCGGTGGCGAGAATTTGCGCGTGCATGACCTGCACCTTGAGGATGTGCGCACGCCGATCCAGGTGAACCTGAATTGGAACCCGAGCTACAGCTATGCGGAGATGCCGAAGGACGCTAAGGACCCGCCGGCGTATTGGAAGGTGCTGACGACGAAGGTCCCGGAGGAGAAGGGGCTGCCGCACTTCCGCGACGTTCACATCTGGAACATCGATGCGCGCGGAGCAAAGACGGCGATCTCGATTGTGGCGTATCCGAATGCGAAGTTGAAGGATTTCAAGATCGACCACGTGAAGATTGCAGCCGAGCAAGCCGGGAGCATTTCAGACACGGATGGCCTGGTGCTGGATGAGATCAAGCTGCGGGTTCCGCAAGGAGACAGGTTGAAGACGGATGACAACGTGGACTTGAAGGGGCTGGACAAGGTTGAGTATGTACAGGCAATCGACTAGAGGAGCGTATGCAGAGTAGGGTGAGAGTCTTCGTTGCGGCGCTGATCCTGGCCGGCTGTGCAGTCTGTGCTGTGGGACAGCAGAAGGATCCGCCGAAGACCTGGGTGGATCGCGACACCGGGCATCGTGTCGTTCGCGTGACGGATGAGCCAGGATCGTCGGGCTTTTACTTCAACGTGAATGCGTATTCGCCGGACGGAAGCATGATGGTGTACACGGCTCCCGACGGCATCCATGTGATGGAGCTGGCCACGCGCAAGACGCGGCTGCTGGCACCGAATCCGAAGACGGACGAGGGAGCACCGGCGCAGGATCGGATGAGGAGCGGTAATCACGCGATCGTTGTGGGGCGGAAGACAAACAGCGTCTTCTTCTCGCGCATGGATGCGGCGACGCATCTGCAGACGGTCTATAAGGCGGACCTGATTACGGGCACGGTTACAAAGCTGGCGACGCTGCCTCCGCGCGCAAGCATCTCGACGGTGAACGCCGATGAGACGCTGGGAGCGGGTGTCTATACGGAGACCGAGGCAGGAGCCCAGCAGGAGTATGGGCGGAGTTCTCCTAGACGTGGCCCACTGGTTCAGCCGGAGGGCAAGGGCGCGATGATGGAGCGCCGGCTCGCAGCGCGGATTCCGGTCGTGCTGTTCACGATCGATCTGAAGACGGGCAAGGTGAAGGAGCTGTTTCACTCGACTGACTGGATCGGCCATCTGCTGTTTTCGCCGGTGGACCCTACGCTGCTGATGTACTGCCACGAGGGGCCCTGGCACAAGGTCGACCGCATCTGGACGATCCGCACAGATGGAACGCATAACGAGCTTCGCCACAAGCGGACGATGCTGATGGAGATTGCAGGGCACGAGTTCTGGGGACAGGACGGCCAGACGGTGTGGTACGACTGGCAGTTCCCAAAGGGCGAAGACTTCTGGCTGGCGGGATTCGACATCGCGACCAACAAGCGTGTGGCCTACCACCTGCAGCGCGATGAGTGGTCGATTCACTTCAACGTGAACAAGGATGCAACGCTGTTCACCGGCGACGGCGGCGATCCCGGGCAGGTGGCGCACTCGCAGAACGGCGAGTGGATCAACCTGTTTCATCCGGAGTGGCGACAGAACGACAATAGTCTCGAAGAGCCCACGTTCTGGAAGCCCGGTGTGTTTCATCGTGAGAAGCTGGTGAACATGGCGCATCACAACTACCGTCTGGAGCCGAATGTGCGGTTCTTGCCGGACAGCAAGCTGGTGTTCTTTACTTCAAACATGTTCGGATCGAGCTATGTCTTTGCGGTTGAGATAGCGAAGGCTGCTCCCGGTGCCAATGATATCGAGTCCACGCCTGAGCTGGCTGCGAAGTATGCTCCCGCTCCAACAGCCACCCCAGCCGATAAATAGAGAGAACAGAGATGCGACGCTACGCACAGGTGATTCAGCTTCTGCCGCAGTTCAGGGAAGAGTACATTCGCTACCACGAAGACGTCTGGCCGACGGTACTGGGAACCATCGAGGCGTGCAACATACGCAACTACTCCATCTTTCTGTATGGAGATCTGCTGGTGGCGTACTTCGAATATCACGGTGAGGACTACGAAACCGATATGAGGCGCATGGCTGCCGATCCGGAGACGCAGCGCTGGTGGTCGATTATGGACCCGATGCAGGAGCCGGTATCCGAAGTGAAAGAGGGGAAGCGCTGGCTCGAGATTCCGGAGGTCTTTCACTTCGATGGGCCACCGGTCGTGAAGAGCTAAGAGCTGGGTTAGAGATGCTCGCGTCAATGTGGGCGTTTTAGGCGCTGAATATTGGCGAGCACTTCAGGATCGTTCGGGCGGATCGTCAGGAGCTTTTGATAGATGCTGAGGGCGAGAGCCGGATGGCCTGACTGCTCGTACAGGAGTGCGAGATTTGAGTATGGGTTCGGGTCGGTGGAGTTGTGGTTGATCGCCTCAAGAAACATCGTCTCAGCGTCTTCGACCTTGCGTTGCCGGTAGAGAAGTACGCCTAGATCGGTGTAGGCGGCGGAGTTTTGTGGGTCGAGAGCGATGGCGCGACGGAATGTGCTCTCGGCCTGCTGGTTGTTGCCGGACTGGTGTAGAACGACTGCGAGATTGAGGGTGGTTGCGGCGTCGGAAGGATTAACTGCGAGAGCCTGCTGGTAGGCTGCAGTGGCCTTCGGCAGATCTCCCATGCGAGCGTAGGTTTCGCCGAGGCTGGAGTACGCACGCTGATACTGCGGATTGATTCGGATGGCCTGCTGGTAAGCGTCGGCGGCCTCAGGCAGACGGCCTGCCTCGCGCAGATTGAAGCCGAGATTGAAGTAGAGCGGAGCGCTGGAGGGCGTGGCTTCGAGCGAGCTGCGGTACAGGGTGATGGGTGAGTTCCAATCGGCGAGCCGGCTCTCAAGCCGGACGATGTTCCACACCGCCCAGATTGCGATAAGCGCGAAGGCAGCGGTCCTCGCCGAAGGACGAGTGTGAGTTGCCGCTGTAACGATGGCGAGTGCTGCTCCGATGGAGGCGATGTAGAGGAAGCGCTCGGCCATGCCCTGGTACAGGAAGACGAGGCCGCAGAAGGGAATGAGTGCTACGACAAGCCAGGCGAGTCCCGAGGCTGTTGCGGGAGTTCGTCTCCAGAGAAGCGCGATTGCGGCGAGGATCGCGAGGAATGCGACAATGGCGACGAAAGCCAGCGGTGATGGTGCGTTTGGCGGCGTGGAGGTCGAACGCTCGACGCTCATGTGGACTGGAAGGAGCGCCCAGCCGATGTACTTCCAGAGTGCGGGAGCGAACGTCCAGAAGGCGGGCGAGCCGGGTGCGTTGTGAGCTCCTATTGCGAAGCGAAGGTCGAAGGCTACGACGATCGCGGCGAGGTCAGCGCCGAGAAGAATGAGCACTTGTTTCTGTTTCAGGGCGGTGACTGAGTTCTGCGAACGCAGCAGGATGACGAGCGTTGCGAAGGGAAGAATGAGAATGCCGGACTCGTGCGAAAGAAGCGCGGCGCAGGCGCAAAGGAATGCGGCGAGCAGGCCGAGGGGACGATGCTTATCGAGATAACGCAGGCTGCTGATGAGGCTCACGAGCAGGAAGAAGAGGCAGAGAGGATAGGCCCGTGCGCTGATCCAGGCGACGGCTTCGGAGTTGATGGGCAGGCTTAGCCACAGCAGCGTTGTTGCGGCTGCCGTGATGTTCGCCAGGCGCAGGCGTCGCAGCAGATGGAAGAGAAGGATTCCGTTGAGCGCGTGGAGGAAGATGCTGGTGAGGTGGAAACCGGAGGCATGGAGTCCCCAGAGGTGGCGGTCCACTGCAAGCGAGAGCCAGTAGAGCGGGCGATAGAAGGAGCCAGTTGCGGAGGCGGCGCGGAACTCGGAGGAGAAGGTGACGGGCGCTCGTAAGAACCTTGTAAACACGTCGTGCCAGGCGGCGAGGTTAGGATTGCGAACGACCTGCGCGAGATCGTCATACACGAAGGGCGACTTAAGGGTGCGTGCGTAGAGCAGCAAAGTCCACGCCGCGATGATGAGCGCCCACGCCCAGCCTGGAAGCGCCTCGGTCCAGTGCGGGGGAGCAGGTCGGGCTTTGGCGTCGCGCTTCAGGGCCATGGAGTCGATGATATTTGCTGGTGCGGTAATGGCGGCAATCAGTCGAGGAAGAGCCGTATGCCGGCGATACCGGCTGCTCCCTGCGCGATGCACTGGGGAGCGTTTTCTTCGGTCACGCCACCGAGTGCATAGACGGGGATGGGGGCTGCGGCGGTACAGGCCTGGTGCAGACGTTCGAGACCGGCGGCGGGAGTGACGATCTGT
>DASTSJ010000099.1:0-2477 GCA_035760765.1 Edaphobacter sp.
CTTACGGATAAGCTCTACCTCCGCCGGTGACTTAATCGCGCGCAACTCCATCAGCGGCTCCGAGACATCCTGGGCGATGTCGATCGCAGGCATCCTAAGCGTCGCAGCGACAAACCCCAACAACGCGTTCGTAGCGGTTGAATTCTTCTCTGCCCACACGTTCTGCATCCGCATTCGATCCGACAGCGCCAGCTTGTTCAGCACCGATGGCAGTTCCGTCATCGGCATCACTTCGTCGAAGCCGGTGACGGTTGTTACGTTCGGAGTGGCCGCATCCATCTTTGCGCCGGTGTACTTCTCCATGCGCGGAATGCGCGAAGGAAGAAAGAGTATCTCGCGATACGCCTGCGCCGCACGACCCCCCAGCCCCGTTCCCGGAGTTTCAGGCTCTGCGTCGGCGGGCGGGATGATTATGATCGCCGCGCCTGGCTCATTCCATCCCGTCAGATAGTAGAAGTCTTCGTCCTGCCGAAACTCCTGGTACTCGAGCGAGGGCTCTTCATTCGCAAACAGGATGGCCACGCCTGTCTTCATGCGTGCGGCCAAGGCTACGCGACGCTCGTGGTACTCAGGCTTAGGGACGGACTCAAAAGCGTGGCAGGCGGCAGCAGAGCACACCAGAGCAATAACCAACCCAAAGATTTTCTTCACAGGACACTCCTCAGCCAGCAGCGCCTAATCATGCGCTCCGCAGCTAGATTCCCATTGGATATGGTTTCTCGTGGAACTCCTGCCCGGCTGTACCGAAGCGCTCAAAGCGTCCCTGCAGCAGGCTCAGCAGCCCGGTGTACCAATACCCAAATACGAAGAGCACAAGGAAGGGAACTGTGAAGTAGTTCTCCGTCGTGATGGCGTACCACACAGTCAGGGCGAAGTAGCTGCCAATCGCAAGCTCGATCCAGGGGATGATTCCCAACCGCTTACGGTACTTCTTCGCCTGGCTCTTCTCGCCCTTCTTGTTGACGCGGTACTTCGGTGTGCGGGCAAACGCGCTCTGCACTCCGAACAGCGCTTCCATCACAGCCTTGGTGTTGGTGATCGTCAGGCCTACTCCTAGAGCCATCAGGAAAGGAAGATACAGAACCGTCCGTCCCCATTTCTTCGGGAACAGCTCCTTCTGGCTGACGAGGTAGAAGCTCGAAATCGACATCGTGCTGGCCATGAACAGTGGCAGGTCGATCAGCAGCATCTGCAGCAGGCCCTGCCAGCTTCGGATGATCATCGCCGGCATCAGCAGCACACTCAGGATAATCATCAGCGGATAGCTGATATTTGCCGTCAGGTGATACCAGGCCTCGAGCTTCGTGTGCCACGGCGCGTCGCTCTTCATCACGCGGGGCAGAATTTTTTTGCCGGTCTGGATCAGGCCCTTCGCCCACCGTGCCTGCTGAGTCTTGAACGCCGTCATCTCGATGGGAAGCTCGGCAGGGCACTCAACGTCCTGAAGGTACTTAAACTGCCATCCGACCATCTGCGCACGATAGCTCAGGTCGGTATCTTCGGTCAGCGTATCGTGCTGCCACCCGCCTGCGCTGCCGATCGTCTCACGCCGCCACATTCCCGCAGTACCGTTGAAGTTGAAGAAGACCCCGGCGCGTGAGCGTCCGCCATGCTCCAGCACAAAATGGCCATCCAGCATGATGGCCTCAACGTTCGTCAGAAAGCTGTAGTCGCGGTTCAGATGCGTCCACCGAGTCTGCACCATGCCGATATTCGGCTCGGCAAAGTGATGGATCACCTGCATCACCCACTCACTGGGAGGTACAAAGTCCGCGTCGAAGATCGCTACGAACTCTCCGCGCGCGACCTTCAGCCCGGCATCGAGAGCCCCGGCCTTGAAGCCATGTCGATTGGTTCGGTGAATATAGACGATCGGCTGCGGGTCCATGCCGGGGAAGCCGTTGGCATAGCGCTCGACGATCTGCCGCGCAACTTCGGTCGTCTCATCGGTCGAGTCGTCCAGCACCTGGATCTCGAATCGATCTCGCGGATAGTTGAGTTTGCAGCACGCATCAATCAGGCGGTCGATGACGAACTGCTCGTTGTAGATGGGGAGCTGGATAGTTACGAAGGGAAGCTCCCCTTCAGGCCAGCGTCCGGGCGGCTGGTCCCATTTCGTCGCGTTCTTGCGGTTCTTGTAATACAGCCAGACCAGCTGGTAGCGGTGAATGCCGTAGAAGGCCAGGATCACCATCACGATGAAGTAGGGGATCAGGAGCCAGGTATCGAAGGCATTCCAGCGGTAGAGTCCCTTGAAGGTCTGGTCGAGGTAATGGGACTTCCAGTAGTGGCCGAACCCATGGGGAGCGAGCAGCATGGCGGGAAGAAACGTCAGGCTCGATGTCAGCGATGAAATAAGAGATTGCAGGTGAACGGCTCCGGATCAGCTCAATTCTATCGAATCAGGATTTTACGTGAAGGTATTTCGGGGAGTTCTTTCTTCACTGACGTTCTTCACGGCCTTTCTTTGATCTTGG
>DASTSJ010000100.1:0-3858 GCA_035760765.1 Edaphobacter sp.
CGGGGACGCCTTCCAGTCATCCCGGATAAAGAACTCGGCGATGTGCGCACGAGGACGTATGGTGCTGTTCTGGAGATCGATGGAGAAGGTATTGACCTGACCGAGGAGAAAGCTCGCAAGAGAGCTGCCGGAGTTCGTCACACCTGCCTGGTTGGTGAAGAGGGTTGAGAAGCCGAAGTTGCCGGTTGGGTTCGGTGGCTGGACGGCATCGAGGTGCTCCCAGCGCAGATCGGCACCGATTTTTACCGCATGTTTGCCACGAACGAGCGAGACCATGTCGAAGAGCTGGGTGACGTTGGTCGAGAAATTGGAGAAGGTGCTGGTGGAAGATCCGAGCTGCGTGATGCCGGAGATTGCGAAGACGGGAAGTGCGTCGTTGAAGGCTGCGTTTGAAGGGATACCGGGGATGCCGAGCGCGCCGGAGGCTGCGCCTTCAACAGAGGCACCCCATCGACTAAGGGCGCGTCGCGTGTAACCGAAACGAGCTTCGTTGACGGTGCGCGCGTTGAAGCTGTGGGTTTCATTGGTGACATACTGCTGCCCGAGTGTGCGTGACAGGCCGGTGACGTTGCCGGTGGACAGAATGGTTCCGCTAATGATGCCGCTGCCGTCGGGTAGAGGTGTTACCGGCTGCTCTACATCGTGGAAGTACGTGTAACGAGCGAATCCATGATCGCTGGCACTGAGTTGGGCATCCAGGCGAACGTCGAACTGGTTCTGGTGGTCGATGTCGTTGCCTACGCGAACGTAGTTGTTCGTAGCGGCGCCGCTGGTGGGAAGCGGGTAGCGTTTAAGCAGGGCCAGCGCAGCCGGATCGATCCGGCTGAGCGGGATGGTGTCGTTGGGGAACTCCGTACGAGAGAAGCTGGAGCCGTTGGCGACCGTAGTGGCGGGGTCGTAGATCTTTGTCGGGCCGAAGTTAAAGCCGGTGGTCGGGTTTCCGTTTGCATCGGGATAGCCACGCTGGGCGAGTGTTGGAACGGTGCTGGTCCGCACGACGCCTACAGCCTGATTGGTCCCCTGGTAGTCGGTGAAGAAGAACAGGTGTCGCGGAAGAACAGGCCCGCTGAGCGCCGCGCCGTACTGATTGCGGCGGAAGAGCGGCTTCGGGGATGAGATCGGGGTGAAGTAGTTGCGCGCGTTCAGCGCCTCGTTGCGGAGGAACTCGTAGATCTCGCCATGAAAGCTGCTGGTCCCGGATTTGGTGGTGAGATTGACCACGCCGCCGTTGAAGCGGCCGAACTCCGCCGAGATGCCGCTGGACATGATGGCGAACTCGTCAATGTCGTCGATGATGGGGAAGAAGGCGACCTGGCCGGGCTCTGGCTGCAGCGCGGAGACGCCGTCGTAGAGATATTCGTTGGTGCGGGGACGGCCGCCGTTGATGCGGGGCAGAAGGGTTCCGGGAGGGAGAGAGACGCCGGGCGCAAGTGTGGTGAGTGGGATGATGTTGCGTCCGTTCAATGGGAGCGCGGTGATGCTGTCGCGGCTGACGACGGTGGTCAGCACGCCGGATTCCGTGGCGAGCAGGGAGGCGTCTGCGGTAACGTTGACTACCTGATCCGTGGTGCCGGGCTGCAGGGTAAGGTTGAGCCGTTCTCGCTGCCCCGTCCGGATGGCCAGACCAGATCGCACGAGTGTGACGAAGCCGGGTGCCGTCGCACGGATGGTGTACAGGCCCGGTCGGAGGGATGGGACAGCGAAGTCGCCTGAGGCTGTGCTCTCGGTTTGAATGCTTACGCCGACGGCGGAGTCTGAGGACAGTGTGATCTTTGCGGAGCTGATGGCGGCTCCGCTTGCGTCTGTGACCGTGCCGGCCAGATCTCCGCTGCCGCTTTGGGCGACCACGGTTCCGGCGACTGTCAGCGCGATAACAGACAGGAGACGCAGCAGCTTGGGCAAAGATCGCATATATCGAAAATACACGATTCTATGTATGCGATTTTTCCAGTGTATCTAGAGTGGAGCGGCATCGGGGTGTTGCGGGGGCGCTTCCGGCTACACTTTTAGTGGCGTTTGCTTCCTTACGGATGAACGAGGTGCCTTATTACGACTGCGAACACACTTTTGAAGCCGAGAGAGGCCGCGGCGGAACTTGGCCTGAGCTATCCGACGATTAAGCAGTGGATTCTGAATGGCAAGCTGGAGACGGTGAAGACACCGGGAGGACATCATCTGATTCCGCGGAGTGCGCTGGCGCCTTTTCTGAAGAGCCGTCCCGACCCGGACGACAAGCGAGAGCGCTTCCAGAAGGTGAGCGGTCGCAACCAGTTGATCGGCACGATTGTAGAGATCAAGGTGCAGGGCTTGCTGGCAAAGGTCGTGCTGTCGATTGGAGATCAGCGGATTACGTCGATCATCACTGCTGACGCGGTGCGCGAGATGAAGCTTCGCAAGGGACAGCGCGCAGCGGCTTTGATGAAGTCGACCGAGGTGATGATTACGCGGGTGTAGACAGCGCGGGCCGCTAAGCCTGATAGACGATGCGGCCTTCGCAGATGGTGTAGCGGACCCTGCCTAGCATGGGCGCACCGTCGAACGGGGTATTGCGAGACTTCGACTGCGAGTTTTCTGCCCGGAAGGCCCATTCCTCTGCAGCATCGAAGAGGACGATGTCGGCGTAGTGTCCGACGCCGAGCGACCCGCGACCCGCAAGAGAGGTGATGGTAGCAGGGGCCGTGCTCATCAGCTCGACGATGCGGGAGAGTGAAAGGCCGCGTTCCCGGTGCAGGACGCGAAGGGCGAGGCCCAGCGCGGTCTCGAGCCCTGTGATGCCGTTGGGAGCGCGCTCGAACTCCTGCCTCTTTTCGAAGGCTGCGTGGGGGGCGTGATCGGTGGCGATACAGTCGGCGATGCCATCGACCAATGCCTGAACCATCTGCAAACGGTCTTCTTCGGCGCGCATCGGTGGGTTCATCTTGGCGTGAGTGTTGTAGTCGCCGACCGCTTCTTCATTCAGCGCGAAGTGATGAGGCGCGATCTCGCAGGTGACGTGCAGGCCTTCGCGCTTGGCCTGTTGGATGGCCTGAATGGCACGCGTCGTGGAGACGTGCTGCACGTGAAGATGGGGGCGGAGACCTTCGCTGCGCTCGATCTCGCGAAGCAGCTGAATATCGCGCTCGACGATATGGGCTTCTGCCTCTACGGGCATTCCGCGCAGTCCGAGGCGAAAAGCCATGGGACCGGCGTTCATGCTGCAGCCTCCGGTGAGGCGTGTGTCCTCGGCGTGCTGCGAAACGGGCACTTCTGCGCGAGCAGCGGCGATGAGGGCAGCTCGCATGATGTGGTCTTCGAGCACCGGCTTGCCGTCATCGGTGAAGCCCACAGCGCCCGCGCGGCGGAGGGCTTCGAAGTCGGTGAGGTGCTCGCCCATGCTGCCCATGGTGGCCGCCGGCATGGCAAAGAGCTTTACGACCGAGCCGCGTTCATCATCGAGCATCCACTTCAACTTTTCGACGGTGTCGTTGACCGGAACGGTGTTCGGCATGGCGACGACCGAGGTGTATCCACCGGCAGCAGCAGCAGCGGTTCCGGTGGCGATCGTCTCCTTGTAGGTCTGGCCAGGCTCGCGGAGGTGGACGTGTACGTCGATCAGTCCGGGAGCGACGACGAGACCGGCAGCATCGATGGTGTGTGCGGCCTGAACGGTTGCAAGCTGACCAGAAGCCTCGACAGCGGCCACGCGACCGTTGCGTAGAAGAAGATCGCGCGGCTCATCGATCTGATTGGCCGGATCGATCAATCTTCCGTTGAGAATAAGAATTTCGCTCATACGTTCAAACCTTTGAAACCGGCTGATCCCAAGGCCCTCGCCAGCAGGGCGGACCGGACGGCCAGGCCGTGCGCTACCTGCTCCTC
>DASTSJ010000101.1:0-12465 GCA_035760765.1 Edaphobacter sp.
TGCCGCCGAAACGTCAGCAGACCATGGCCGCCGCTCTCGACCATGATTCCGGCATCGAGCAGTGCAGGAATCTCTTCCGCAAGCGCCGCCGCGCTTCGCGCATCGCTTACCGTGACACGCGCTCCCTGCTGGCGCAGAAACATTGCAGCGGCGATGCCTGACTTACCCAGACCAACGACGAGCACTCGTTTGTTCTTCAGTTCCATCACAGCTCCCAATCAGATCACAGGCCTTACCGCAGCTTCAACGTCGTTAGCGCCAGCAGAGCGAAGATGAGAGCGAGAATCCAGAATCGGGCGATTACCTTCGATTCGGACCATCCCAGCAGCTCGAAGTGGTGATGCAGAGGCGCCATCTTGAAGATGCGTTTTCCGTTGCGAAGCTTGTAGCTGCCAACCTGCAGCATCACGCTTAGGGCCTCAAGGATAAACACTCCGCCAATAAACGGGAGCAGAAGCTCCTGCTTGATAGCAACCGCAACCGTCCCGATCGCACCGCCAAGCGCAAGGCTGCCGACGTCGCCCATGAAGATCTCCGCCGGATGAGCGTTGTACCAGAGAAAGCCGATGCTGGCGCCCACCATGGCTCCGCAGAAGATCGTCAACTCGCTGACCATAGGCATGCGTTGCAGCTCGAGATAGTCCGAGAACACGACGTGCCCACTGACATAGGTCAGCACCGTAAGCGCGCCCGCTGCGATGATGGTGCAGCCGATCGCGAGCCCGTCCAAACCGTCAGTGAGATTGACCGCATTGCTCGCCCCGGAGATGACGATCATTACAAAGATGATGAAGGGAACGAACGCAAGCCATTCCAGACGCGGAATGTGGCCGAGGCTGTGCCACACCATGTCCGGACGGAAGCGCTTGAAGAAGGGGAACATGAGACGGGTCGAATAGCTTCCGTGGCCCTGAAGCACAAGCAGAGTGATTGCCACTCCGGCACTCACCAGCAGCTGCAGCCCGAGCTTGGCACGTGCAGTCAGTCCAAGATTCCGCCGATGTACGACCTTTATATAGTCATCGGCAAATCCGATGGCGCCGAATGCGAGCGTCGAGAGCATGACCAGCCATACGAATGGGTTCGACAGATCGGACCAGAGCAGGGTGGGGACCAGGATGGAGATGCAAATCAGAACGCCACCCATCGTGGGGGTTCCGCTCTTCTTCTGATGCGACTGCGGTCCTTCTTCGCGGATGTACTGGCCGATTTGAAACTCGCGCAACCGTTCGATCACGTACGGTCCGATCAGCAGGCCGATCAGCAGCGCCGTAAGGCTGGCAAAGACCGTGCGAAAGGTTACATAGCGAAAGATGCGGAACAGGCGAAAGTATGGAAAGAGCTTTTGGTACAGCAGCCAGTAGAGCAAAACGTCCGCCTTCGAGTGGGATCCGCAGCTTTAACGAATACGGTAGGGCTGCGGCTACGGGTTATCTTAACAGCCGGTCCCGCCCGGTCCGTGGAGGAATTTCCGCAGGCGAACCAAAGTCCATCCCTTTCAACCCTGTAGCTGCTCCAGAGCTTTCTCAAGCCGCACGCCACGGGAGGCCTTCAACAGCACAACATCGCCAGGCTGCAGGTTCACTCGCATCCATTGGCCTGCCTCTTCCGGCGTAGTGACAAAGCTGGCATTTCCTCCGGCGGCGAGAGCAGCCTGCACGAGTGTGGCCGCGTGACCGCGGACGCCCAGGATCGTGGTTACGCCTCTCTCCACCATCGAGCGACCGCAGCCGGCGTGCAGCGCCTCAGACTCTGAACCGAGTTCCAGCATCTCCCCGGCGATGACGATATGTCGCTGCGCCGGCATGGAGATCAGCGCCTCAATCATTGCATCCAGGGCGCGCGGATTGGAGTTGTAGGAGTCATTGATCACGGTGGCACCCTGCCAGTGCAGAATCTCCCCGCGCTTGTCTGCAGGCTGCAATTCTGCGATGGCCTCTGCACATGCCGCCAGGGAGATCCCACTCTTCAGCCCAACAGAAATAGCGGCAAGAGCGTTGAGCACGTTGTGACGGCCGAGCAGCCTCAGGTGCACCTGCGCGCGCTCACCCTTCGGCTCAGCGACGACATCGAAGAGAATCCCTTCCGCGCCTAGCTCCCGCAGATTCTCTGCACGTACCTCGGCGGCTTCACTCATGCCATAAAAAACAGCACGTTCTCCCATGCCCCTTCCGAACGTTCGTACGTAGGCATCGTCTGCATTGAGAAACGCAATGCCGTTGGAAGGGAGAGATGCCACCAGCTCGTATTTGGCCTTTGCAATTCCGTCCAGCCCATCCGGAAAGAACTCAATATGAACAGGTCCCACGTTGGAGACGACAGCCCAGTTCGGCTCGGCGATCTGCGCAAGCGCTGTGATCTCGCCCGCGTGATTCATTCCCATCTCGATCACGGCAACCTCGTGTTCCTGCTCAAGGCGTAGCAGTTGCAGCGGGACACCGAAGGCGTTATTCAGATTTCCGGCAGACTTGAGCACTTGGAAGCGCGCGGAAAGAACCAGCGCGACTGCCTCCTTCGTCGTCGTCTTTCCGGCCGAGCCAGTGATACCGATGACGCGTCGGCCCCAGTGGCGGCGCACCGCGTGGGCCAGCCGCTGCAATGACAGCAAAACACAGTCCTCGCAGTCCGCAACGCGCAGCAGCTTTGTCTCGTCAACCTCCGCAGGCACCAGCCAGGCATTGCTGACGACCGCGGCGACCGCTCCGTTTGCGAGCGCTGCGGCGACGTAGTTGTGGCCGTCCAGCCGCTCGCCCTTCACCGCAAAGAAGAGTTCTCCGGCACCAATGGTGCGCGAATCGATCGAATAGCCCTGCGCCTCGGCGGAGGTATCAAAACTTCCTTCAGCATGGATCCAGTCGGCAATCTGCCCCAGGGTCAGTCTCATTCCATTCCTTTCAAAACGCGAGCAGCGACTGCGACATCATCAAAGGGGATAGGCCCGCTTTGCAGCACCTGAACCTTCTCGTGGCCTTTGCCTGCAATCAGCACAATGTCACCCTGACGGGCAGAACGAATCGCAGTCTCAATCGCTCGCGCGCGGTCCTCTTCGACGATGCATTGCGTTCCGGTCTCCTTCACACCTGCGAGCGCATCATTGATGATCGCTGCCGGGTCTTCACTGCGTGGATTGTCGCTGGTCATCACGACCAGGTCGCTTCCCTCGCCCGCAGCACGGCCCATACGAGGTCGCTTGGTGCGATCGCGGTCCCCCCCGCAGCCAAAGAGCGTAATGACCCGACCACCGTGGTCGCGGACAAGTTCGCGGGCAAGCGCGATCAGGTTTCGCAGCGCATCGTCCGTGTGCGCGTAGTCCACAACAACCGTAAAGCCGCTTTTGGAGGGAACTACTTCGAATCTTCCAGGAACTTGCGCACCGCTCTCTGCAGCCTTCGCAATCTGCTCCAGGGTCAACCCCCGTGCGTGTGCAGCAGCCGCAGCAGCCAACAGATTGTAGACGTTCACTCTTCCCGTCAGCGGCGATCTCACGTCGACTGAGCCGTCCAGCGTCTTCAGGCGCAGCCGAGTCTCGCCTGCTCGCATCCTGATCTGCTCCGCACAGTAATCCGCACCCGCACCGAGCCCATAACGGACAAGCTGTGAACGATCGATAGACTCCGCGATCCTCTTCCCATAAGGATCATCGACATTTACAACGGCGACTCGCGGCGGAGGCGTTCCCACTCCCTCAAAGAGACGCATCTTCGCGGCGAAGTAGTTCTCCATGGTGCTGTGATAATCCAGATGGTCCTGCGTCAGGTTGGTGAAGATCGCCACATCCACCGGCAAACCCCACACGCGCTCCTGATCGAGCGCATGGCTGGACATCTCCATCACTGCTTCGGTTGCGCCTGCCCGCACGCCTTCTGCGAACAACTCCAGAACGTCTCGAGACTCCGGTGTGGTGTGAGGAGACTCCCGAACCTCCCCAGCGATATGCGTCTCAATCGTTCCGATCAGCACACATTGCCTACTTACACTTCTGAGCATCGCCTCCAGCAGAAATGCTGTGGTGGTTTTTCCGTTGGTCCCGGTTACTCCGGTCAGCGCGAGATGCTGCTGAGGATGGCCGAAGACCGCGGAACTCGCCTCCGCCAGTGCGCGACGACCGTGCTCGACCAGAGCGGCGCCGATTCCGCCATGCTCTCGACGCAGCTTCTCGTAAGCATCGGGGGAGTCCGTCAAAACCGCTGCTGCGCCCTTCGAGAGCGCGCTGTCAATAAAACGATTGCCGTCGGCAGATCCTCCGCGCATTGCGACAAACAGGTCACCCGGGCCAACCCGTCGAGAGTCGTACTGTACGCCGCGTATATCAGCGACTGCTTCGGCAGACTTTATCGTTTCAATCTCCCGAAGGATCTCGTTCCAGATCATATGAAGTAATTTTATGCGCCAATCGACAGCACTCTTCAGCGCGCGAACCGGACAACGACCTCAGTTCCGATAGGAACCATGGTTCCAGATGCGGGAGCCTGATCCTTCGCCAACCCGGTGCCGACGGGCTGTACCCTCAATCCGAGACTATCGGCCTTCTCCACAACGCTACGCAACGAGGAGCCTTCGAACGAAGGCACAGCGACTCGATGGGTGGCATCGACCACGACACCGCCGTCCTGACGAACTTGAACCGCAGGAGCAATCTTTTGCGCGGCGGCCGCGACATTCTGGGGCGCTGCGTCTTTGGAAGAGTCCGGGTGAAGCGCCGCCAGCATCTTGGACGGAACACTCATAAGCGACGAACTATCGGGCTTTTCGCTGGCCTTTCGCGCGATAGATGCTCGATCATCAATCTCCTGCGTTGCGGGCCCGGCGTTGTTCTGCGTGGCGCGCAGCGGATCGTCCGCAGGCAGATCATTGATGTCAGCGAACATCTGATTCAGGTCCGCTCCGTTTTCGATCGGCGACTCCTCAGCGACCTCCTTGGTCGCCTCCATCAACTCCTTCTTCGTCTTAAGCGGTTGATCATGTGGAACGCCCAGGTACTCAAGGACCTCCTGTGCGACCTGCTGGAAGACGGGAGCGCTGGTCTCCGCGCCGTACCGCGAGCCTACCGTAGGAGTATCGATCACCACAGCGATGGACACAGCGGGATTGCTTACCGGCGCGAACCCCGCGAAACTGGCTACCAGCTTGGTGTGCGAGTAGGTATGCGTCGCCGGATCGATCTTCTGTGCCGTCCCTGTCTTGCCCGCTGAGCTGTAGCCGTTGAGCTGCGCTTTCTTACCCGTGCCTTCGGTAACGATGCCCTGCATCATCATCCGCATCTTTGCCGAGGTCAGTTCCGAGATCACTCGATGCGCTCCATCCGGCAGCGGGTTAGGAAGCTGATTCGTGGGCCGGAAGGCAACGGGCTTCAGCCGCGCATCGCCCCGCATCTCATCGGTGGACTGCAGCAGCACATGGGGCGGCATGTACACTCCGCCGTTCGCGATAGCGCTCACCATCGTGACCAGCTGTACTGGAGTAACGCCGACCTCCTGTCCGATTGCCAATGAAAGTATGCTGGTTGCCCCCCACTTTCTGGGATTCCGCAGCAGCCCGCGCGTCTCGCTGGGCAGTTCGATTCCGCTGCGGTCCCCAAAGCCAAAGGCCCGCATATAGTCGTAGAACTTCTGATTGCCGAGCTTCAGGGCCATCTTCGCGGCGCCCACGTCGCTGGAGTGCTCGAGCGCATACTGCACCGTAACGCGCCCGAAGCGATCACTTTTATCGTCGTGCAGCGTGCGGCCGAACATCGTCATCGCGCCGCCCTGGCAGTCCACGATATCGGTTGGCTGTACACCGGCTGCATCGAGCGCAGCCGCATAGGTCACGAGCTTGAACGTCGAACCCGGCTCATAGACATCGCTGACCGCCAGGTTCTGCAGCACACTAGAGTCGATGTGGTGCCGATCATTCGGATTGAATCGCGGGGAGATGGCGAGCGCAAGAATCTGCCCCGTGTGGGGATCCTGCACCACCACCGTGCCGTGCGCGGCCTTCATCTTCTCCATCTGGGCATCCAGTGCGCGCTCCGCCATGTACTGGATATTGGCATCGATCGACAGCACCAGGTTTTCACCCGGCAGAGGCTGGCTCTCCTGGCTTCCCAGGACATGGCGCTTGGCATCCACAGCGGTCATCATGTGGCCCGGAACGCCGTGCATATCGTCGTCAAACTCGCGCTCAAGACCGCTCAGGCCTGTATCATCCACACCGACGTAGCCCAGTACCTGCGCAGCGAGATCATTGTTGGGATAAAACCGCTTGAACTCTTTCTGAAAATAGACGCCCTTCAGATTCAGTTCGCGGACTCGCTTGGCGGTCTCGTTATCGACCCTTCGCGCCACCCACGCAAAGTTGCGCGAAGCATTAAAACGGGCGAGTATCTGTTTTTCCGAGCTGAAGTTGTCCAGCGGGTCCGTATGGACGATCTTTGCGAGGATATCGGCTGTGGAGGCGCGGTTCTCGCCCAGTTCGCTTGGAACAGCGTAAATACTGTCGACCAGCACCGTCATCGCCAACTCTTTAAGGTTGCGGTCGTACAGTACACCGCGTCGTGGAGCCACCTCAAAGGTGCGCTGCTGCTGCCGCGCTGCCCGCTCCACAAAGTCGCCGTGCCGGACAACCTGCAGCCAAACCAGCCTGCCCGCAATCAAAGCCGTCCAGAAGATAAAGAAAAGCGCCACGTTGACGAACCGTATCCTCCGGATAGGAGCGGTCAATGTCTGCCGTGGCGCCTTGTTCATGCTGACTCTTCCAATCTAACTGCGGATTCTCTCTGTACTCTAAACCGTCCTTTAGCGAGCTACGATCGCCGGTGCCTTGGCTTCGGCCCAGACCGGGCCTCCAGCATTGGTCTCGCTTCCGTCAGGACGAACGACCTGGCCGGGCTGCGGTGCATCCAGGCCAAGCTGCTTGGCCAGCTTGTCGATCCGCTCGGGGTCGGTCAGCTGCGCCTCGCTCAACCGAAGCTGATGATTCTGCTCGCGCAGCTGCTCCACCTGCTGCTTCTGCGCCTCAACCCTGTAGCCAATCTCGATGGCCATAAAGTGCTGCCATACATAGACCATCACCAGAACAAAGAGCATGCTCATCGCGATGCTGAACTGCCGCATCTCGCGGCGACGCTCCGGATCGTCGGCCTTCACAAGGCGAGTGTTGTCGATGTGCTTGGCAAAGAACACCTCAGGAGTCGGTCCGCGACGAGCCTTCCGCTGCGCCTCCAGGAGCGAGCAGTTGCGCTCTGCGACAGACTGCGTGCGACGATGCGGCCGAGCCGCGCCCATCATCTCTATCTGCTGTCCTGCCATCGCTGAAGTCGCCATCGTCCACCTCTCTTTGGTACTGCTCCTGCCATCCTCACGAACGAAACCGGGCCGGGATCGTTATTTGAGGAAGGGACTGTTTGTTACTGGTTGTCTTTCGCCTGAAAGCACGGTGGGACAACCCCGGCCCGATCACTCGTCTCCACAAACGTCAAACCACTTCGAACCAAGTAAGACAAAAATCAGATCTTTACTGCCGCCCGCAGCTTTGCGCTTCTTGACCGCGGGTTCCTGCTCTCTTCTTCTTCGCCGGCTACAACCGGCTTCTTCGTCAAAACCTCGTACACTCCATTGCGTGCCGCTTCGCGGAACGCATCCTTCACAAGCCTGTCCTCCAGCGAGTGGAAGCTGATCAATACCAGCCTTCCCCCCGGCTTCAGCAGAGATGGCGCGCTCTCCAGCAGCGTCCTGATCTCCCCCAGCTCGTCGTTCACTCGAATCCGAAGCGCCTGAAAGGTTCGTGTCGCGGGATGAATCTTGTCACCTTTCATTGCTGGGGCCGCAGCCGCTACGACTCGTGCCAGTTGTGCAGTTGTCGTAATCGGCCGGGCCCTCACAATGGCTCTGGCGATTCTCCGCGACCTCCTTTCCTCTCCGAATTCGTAAATCAGGTTGGCGAGCTCGTTTTCGTCTTCCTGATTTACCACTTGCTCGGCCGTCTGCCCCGTCCGCGTATCCATCCGCATATCCAGGGGGCCTTCCGACCGAAAACTGAATCCTCTGTGCGCCTCATCCAGCTGCATGCTGCTTACTCCGAAGTCTGCAAGCAGACCGTCCAGGCTTGCCGGCTCGATCTCGCTGGCTGCCTCGGAGAACGCCTTTGGCACCAGCCGAATCTCCGGCATCTCCGCTCCCAGCTCCTCGCGCAGCGCATCCAGCCGCTCGCTAGCCAGCTTCATCGCCTCCGGATCGCGATCGAATGCGATCAGCGTTCCCTTCGGACCAAGCCTCCTCGCTATCTCCGAGGAGTGCCCGGCGAACCCCAGCGTGGCGTCTACATAGACGCCGCCCGGGCGCACATTCAAGTAGGTCATTACCTCTTCTAAAAGAACCGGCACATGCTGCGGTCTGTTCATCTCTTCCCCGCCCTCTGTGCTGCCCCTGGGGGCCAACCTTAAATCTCCTGACAAGCCCGTTCCAGCTTGCCGGCCTTCCTATAAACCAAAATCTGCCAGTGCTGCCATATCGGCTTCGCTCATCGGCTGAGCCTCCAGCTCAGCCTTGAACGAGTCGTGGTTGACGACCTCAAGAAACGTCTGCGAACCCAGAACCACGACGTCTCCCACAACCTTTGCCGACTCCCGCAGAATCTGCGGCAACAACAGTCGCCCCTGCGCATCCATCTCTGCCATCTGGCCGTAGTAATTGGTTACGTCCAGAAACTTCTTCTTCGCCGGGTTCATGGAAGGGATCGCGGCCAGTCGCTCCTCGATCTTTTCCCACTCCTTCAGCGGATAAACCTCAGCCCGCTTCCCGTCCTTGCTGGTGATGTAGAACTGGGGTCCGTACAGCTCGTCCACCCTGCGCTTGAACTCAGCCGGAAGCTTCAGCCGACCCTTCTCGTCCACGCGCGTTGGGTGATTTCCCCGGAACATGACATCCTCGATACGTTTTGCAATCAACGGCTGCGGAGGTGGCTCAGGGGAGGTAGACTTTTCTCAAATCTTGCTTTGGTCCGTCCCTTTTGCTCCACTTTTTACCACTTCCGTCCACATAGTCTCCCAGCTGAGATGGCGGTGTAAAGAACGGAATTTGAAATAAATTGCATCATTCCCACAATGGGCTGTGGAATTCCCATCAAATTGGGTTATCGGATACGACAACCACTACATCTTGGGCTATCGAGGTCGGTTCACCACTTTCGTGTCACTTGCGCGCTACCCTGAAGTTCTGATAGGCGAATCAAAAGCGAAAGTTCCGTTAGAGAAGGAAGTCTAGACTGCGGGAGAAGATGCCCTCTTCTTCCTGAGAAGCCACACCAGATAGGCCAGCACTGCGAGATTGATAAGCAAAAGACTCAGCCGGAACCAGTTGGCGTGACGGGTAAGTTCGAAGAGCTCCCACGGAAGAAAGGAGATGGTCAGGGAAAGGGTGAGGTACTCCGCCCAGACCTTCTCCAGCACAAGCCCGATCCCCTCTGTCAGGGCCAGGATGGAGTATCCGAAGGTGGCGAGGCTGATCTGCTTCAGCCGATGCGCGTCGATCAAGTCCACCTTTTCAAGCAGAAGGGTGACCACCTTGCTCTCAGGGTCGAACTTAAGAGCGGTGGCGATGTGCATGATCTCGTCGCCGAGGTCCTTGTGAAGAAGATGAATTGCGCCCATCCCCAGGAAGAAGAAGAGGATGGCCTTCCCGAGCTTAAAGAGGCCGATCGCCAGCAGGCCCCGGTCGTGGCGGTGATGGCCCACGGAGGGGCGTGAGAGTGAGTTTGCACTCTGCCAGCGTTGATCGCTTGTAGCTTCGCTCTCCATCCTGATCTTCAGTTGACGGGGTAACCCGGGAAATGTCAACGGCGGCAGGGTCCGCGCGCTGCTCTGATTGGTTGATGAGAAAAGTTGCTTTAAGACCACATCCGATTTTTGATCTCGGGCGTTCTAGAGGTGTGCGCACAGAATTTATCAAAAAGATCTGACCAGAGGACAACTTTCATGAAGATGCGTTTGATGACAATTGCAACAATGGCACTTGCGATCTGTGCGGGCTCTCTCAGTGCACAGATGAAGGATCCGACAGTCGGCGGCGCTGAGATGTACCCGACAAAGACGATTGTGGAGAACGCAGCGAACTCGCCGATTCATAAGACGCTGGTTGCTGCCGTCAAAGCAGCAGGTCTGGTCGACACGCTGAACAGTGCAGGCCCATTTACCGTCTTCGCCCCCACCGATGCGGCCTTTGACAAGCTGCCTGCGGGTACGGTGGATACCCTTGTAAAGCCTGAGAACAAGGCGACGTTGACGAAGATCCTTACCTATCACGTGGTACCCGGAAAGATCACCTCGAAGCAGCTGGTCAAGATGATCAAGAGCGAGGGCGGCAAGGCCACACTCAAGACCGTCCAGGGAGAACCCCTTACTGCTTCGCTGTCAGGAAAGAACGTCATCCTGACCGACGCCAAGGGCGGCACGGCTACCGTAACGACTGCAGACGTCTACCAGTCCAACGGAGTCATCCACGTCATCGATTCAGTTTTGATGCCTAACTAGCCTGCATGGGGCGGCGTTCTCTATCTCCCGGACGCCGCCATTTTTTTCCATCGCCACACAGGTGTACTGAGGTTCAGGTGAGGTTCAGGAGTGCTTCGCCAGAACCTGCTCCATCAAGCGATTGAGGTAGGGTCTGGCCTTCTCAAGGGCTGATTCCGCATTGATTCCGTACTTGATCCGAAGAGCTTCAACTTTCCCGTGCTCGATAAACGTATCCGGCCATCCAACACGGATTACCGGAACATTAAGATCAAGTTCGTTCAGAGTCTCCATCACTGCTGATCCGAATCCTCCCGCCAACACGTGGTCTTCGAGTGTAATCAGCAGCCCGGCGCGGACGCCAAAATCACCCACGCAGTCTCTGTCGATCGGCTTGGTAAAGCGCGGATTGATCACCGCAGCCGAAAAGCCTTCGTTCTCCAGCATGGTTTGCAGGCGGACAGCCTCGGGCAGCATCGCCCCCAAACCGAAGATCGCAACGTCGACGCGGCCGGGATCGCTGAGGACCTCCGCCTTCCCAATCTCGATCGCAATCGGCTTCTCTTTGACTGCGACTCCCGGACCTGTGCCGCGGGGGTAGCGAACGGAAGACGGCCCCTCGTGCAACATGGCCGTGTACATCATGTCCTGCAGCTCATCCTCGTCCTTAGGAACCATATGGATGAGATTAGGAACGCTGCGCAGGTAGCTGATGTCGAAGAGACCGTGGTGCGTAGGACCGTCATCGCCACTCAAACCGCCACGGTCCATGCAGAAGACCACAGGAAGGTTCTGCAGGCAGACATCGTGAACGATAGGGTCAAAGGCGCGCTGCAGAAACGTTGAGTAGATCGCACAAAAAGGCTTGTAGCCCTTGGTCGCCATACCGGCGGCGAAGATGACCGCGTGCTCCTCTGCAATGCCGACATCGAAGTAGCGCTTCGGATGATGCGGACGGAAGAGGTCGAGCGCCGTTCCGTTGGGCATCGCGGCCGTGATCGCGACGACCTTATCGTTCATGTTCGCAAGCTTGGTGAGGCTTTCGGCAAAGATCTCCGAGTAGGTCTTCTGTCCGGCAGACTTGGTCTCACCGGATTCAGGATCGTACGGTCCTAGTCCGTGAAACTTCTTCTGCTTTTCGAGCGCCGGCTGGAAGCCGCGGCCCTTCTGCGTGATGGCATGCAGGACGACGGGTTTGTTCTGCTGCTTGAGGAACTTGAAGGTCTCGATGAGCAGCGGGAGATTGTGGCCGTCGATCGGACCGTAGTAGCTGAGCCCGAACTCCTCAAAGAGCATGCCGGGACCGATCAGTCCTTTGGCAGCCTCTTCGGCCTTGCGGGCGACGTGTCGAACGGCCTTGCCGCCGAACCTCTCCAGCAGCCCTGCGGCCTTATCGTGCAGATTGCTGTAGGTGTTGGTCGCGGTGATCTTGTGGAAGTACTCGGCAATAGCGCCCACGTTCTTGTCGATCGACCAGGCGTTGTCGTTCAGCACGATGATCATCCGGCGGGTCTGCGCTGCGATGTTGTTCAGCGCCTCGAAGGAGATGCCGTTGGTAAAGGCGGCATCCCCGGCCAGCGCGATCACATGCTCGCTTCCGCCGGCGAGGTCACGGGCAACGGCCATTCCCAGTGCAGCCGAGAGTGCCGTCCCTGCATGGCCAGCGCCGTAGCTGTCATGCTCGCTCTCTGTCCGGAGCATGAAGCCATTCAGCCCATCCGGCTGGCGGATGGTGTGAAAGCGATCTTCGCGGCCTGTAAGAAGCTTATGAACGTACGCCTGATGACTGACGTCGAAGACGAAGCTGTCGGCAGGCGTGTCAAAGACGTAGTGGAGGGCGATCGTCAGCTCGACCACTCCCAGGTTCGGTCCAATATGGCCGCCGGTCTTGGCAACCACCTTGATCAACCGTTCGCGAATCTCCTCGGCAAGCTGTTCCAGTTGAGGGTTGGAGAGCTTTTTGATGTCAGCGGGCGACT
>DASTSJ010000102.1:0-6210 GCA_035760765.1 Edaphobacter sp.
AGCGTTACGCCCAACTGGCCCGCGGCCAACTTTTACGAGCGCGAGGTCTTCGATCTCTTCGGTGTCCACTTCAGCGGCCACCCCAACCTGCGCCGCATCATGATGCCCGAAGACTGGAAAGGCCATCCCCTGCGCAAGGACTACCCCGTGGAGGGCTATCGCTAATGTCACCCATCGCCGCTCCCGACCAGATTAACCCCGGTATCGAAGACGTCATCGCCGATTCCGAGCGCCGCCACCACGGCAACGACCCTATTGCTGACCAGACCATGGTCATCAATATGGGTCCGCAGCACCCCTCGACACACGGTGTGCTCCGCCTGGTGCTTGAGATCGACGGCGAGACCGTTGTCTCGCTCGCTCCGGACATCGGCTACCTGCATACCGGCATCGAGAAGACCTGCGAGGCCAAGTTCTACCAGCAGGTGGTTCCCCTCACCGACCGCATCGACTACCTGGCGCCGATGATCAACAACACGGCGTACGCTCTCGCGGTCGAAAAGCTCCTCCAACTCGAGATTCCCGATAAGGCCCAGTGGCTGCGCGTGCTGTTCAACGAGCTGATGCGCATCAACTCGCACCTGGTCTGGCTCGGCACGCACGCCATGGACATCGGCGCGCTCACCGTCTTCCTCTACTGCTTCCGCGAGCGCGAAAAGCTGTTGCGCATCTTTGAGGCCGTCAGCGGCCAGCGCATGATGACCAGCTACATCCGCATCGGCGGAGTCAGCCTGGAGCCGCCGATCGGCCTCTTCGAAGCCGTCCGTGACTTCCTCAACGAGTTCCCATCCAAGATCGACGAGTACGAGTCGCTTCTCACGGGAAATCCCATCTGGATCAACCGTCTCAAGGGCGTCGGCTACATATCGCCCGAGGACGCCATCGCACTCGGAGTCACCGGCCCCCCGCTGCGCGCCGCCGGTATCGACTTCGACGTCCGCAAGGCGATGCCCTACTCCAGCTACGAGAAGTTCCAGTTCAACGTGCCCACGTCGACGGAAAGCGACGTCTGGGCTCGCTATGTGCTCCGCATGCAGGAGATGCGCGAGTCGGTCAAGATCTGCCACCAGGTACTGGATGGCATGCCCGAAGGCCGCATCGTCGCCGATGCCCCGAAGATCATCCTGCCTGACCGCGAGCAGATGAAGACCCAGATGGAATCCTTAATCCATCACTTCAAGATTGTCACCGAAGGCTTTGCTGTTCCAGCCGGTGAGGCGACCAGCTCAGTCGAAGCAGGGCACGGCATGATGAACTACTACGTGGTCTCCGACGGCACCTCCAAGCCCTACCGCGTACACATGCGCAATGCCGACTTTGCCAACCTGCAGGCGCTTGAGACGATGTGCAAAGGCAGACTGCTCGCCGATGTGGTTGCTGTGATCGGCTCCATTGATATCGTTCTCGGAGCCATCGACCGATAGGATTTGCTCACCCGAGCTGGAAGCTCAGCCCGGCCAGATGAACCGTTTTGGATTTATAGCGCACGGCTTCGGCCGTGCTGAGACGTGCGACAGAGAAATCGGGGCGTTCGCCCCTGAGGTACCGGTTGGAAAGTCGACTTCGTACCGAACTTTGGACCTCCTGGGCATCGCTGCTCCGTTCCTACGCCGCGGTCCACGGACTCAACAGCCGGCATCATGCAGTCGTCGAGGTCGGCGCAGACGAGATCACGCTTCGCGTAGCCAATCGCTGGGTGCGCTTCAGGCACGATCTGATGGAAGACAGTGAAGGAAACCGCTCCGCCTTTTCGCTCCTGGAGAATGGAACGGTTAAACTGGATGCAAAGACACAGGAGATGGACCTTGCCGCCGAAGAACTGGCGCGGGAGATGATGCACAGTGAGTGAGATCGCCAATTCAATCTTTACGCCCGAGACAGCCGCGCGCTTTGACCGCCTGGTAACCCTCTACCCCGTCAAGCGCTCCGCCCTCGTCCCCATGCTGCTCTACGCGCAGGACGAGGTCGGCTACGTCTCCGACGCCGTCGTGACGGAGATCGCCCAGCGCCTCGACCTGATGGAACTGGACGTTCGCAACGTGCTGTCGTACTACTCCATGCTTCGCACCAAACCTGCGGGCAAGTACAACGTGCAGGTCTGCACCAACATCTCCTGCATGCTGCGCGGCGGCTACGAGATCCTGGACCACTGCAAGCACAAGCTGGGCATCGGCCATAAAGAGGTCACCGCCGACAAGCTCTTCTCGCTCGAAGAAGTCGAGTGCATTGGGGCCTGCTGCTGGGCGCCTGCCATGCAGGTCAACTACGACTTCCACGACAACCTCACCACCGCCAAGGTCGACGAGATCCTCGAGACCTACCGTGCGGGCAAGGGAAAGGACGTGAAATAGCATGCCGACCCTCGTCTCCCATCCCGACGAAGTCAAAGTCATCAGCCGCCGCTTTGGACAGGGCGCAGCCGACATCGACAAGTACATCGAGCTCGACGGCTACAAGGCCGTCCAGAAGGCCATCGCCGAGGGACCTGACTGGATCATCAACACCATGAAGGCATCCGGCCTTCGCGGGCGCGGTGGAGCTGGCTTCCCCACCGGCATGAAGTGGTCCTTCGTCCCCAAGCAGTCCGAAAAGCCCAAGTACGTCCTGGTCAACGGTGACGAATCCGAACCCGGAACCTGCAAAGACCACGTCATCTTCCTTCACGACCCGCACGCCGTCATCGAAGGCACCATGATCGCCGGCCTCGCCATCGGTTCCAAGATGGGCTTCATCTACCTTCGCGGCGAGTATCGCTACCTGCTCAAGATCATGGAGAAGGCCGTCGCCGACGCGTACGCGAAGGGCTTCCTCGGAAAAAACATCTTCGGCTCGGGCCTGGACTTCGATATCGTCACCCAGTCCGGCGCAGGAGCCTACGAGGTCGGAGAAGAGTCGGCCCTGATGGAGTCACTTGAGGGCAAGCGCGGCGTTCCCCGCATCAAGCCTCCCTTCCCTGCCGTCGTCGGCCTGTACGGTGGTCCCACCGTCATCAACAACGCCGAGACCATCGCCTCAGCACCTCACATCCTTCTGATGGGTGGCGAGGAGTACGCCAAGATCGGCTCCGAACGCAACGGCGGAACCCGCCTCTTCGGGATCTCCGGCCATGTGGAGCGGCCTGGCGTCTACGAACTCCCGATGGGCTACAACCTCAAGAAGGCGATCTACGATGTCGCCGGCGGTATTAAGGACGGCAAGAAACTCAAGGCTGTGGTACCCGGCGGTTCTTCCTGCCCGGTCCTGCTGCCGGAAGAGATCGACGTGGGCCTCGACTTTGACCAGATGGCCAAAGCTGGAACCATGCTGGGCTCGGGCGGAATCGTTGTACTCGACGAGACCGTCTCCATCGTCGAGTTCGCCCTTCGCACCATCTCGTTCTACCAGCACGAGTCCTGCGGCTGGTGTATCCCCTGCCGCGAGGGTACGGACTGGATCAAGAAGACCTTGACCCGCGTCTACAACGGCGGCGGATCGAAGAAGGATGTCGCTAACGTCCAGTACCTTGCCGAAAACATGATGGGCCGCACCTTCTGCCCGCTCGGCGATGCGGCCGCGATGCCGACACTCGGCTTCGTCAAGAAGTTCCGCAAGGAGTTCGAGGACTATATCGAGGGCCACAAGGCCGGAACCCCGATCATCACGGTCGAACAGCTCGTAGGAGCGCACTAAGCCATGCCAGACGTAACCTTCACCGTAGACGGCAAACAACTCACCGCTCCCGCGGGCACGCTGCTCATCGACGCCTGCAAGGCCGCCGGGATCGAGGTCCCCGCCTTCTGCTACTATCCCGGTCTCTCGCTGCAGGCCGCCTGCCGCATGTGCGTGGTCCGCATCGAGAAGATGCCGAAGCTCCAGACGGCGTGCACTACGCCGGTCGCCGAGGGCATGGTCGTCCAGACCGAGACCCCGGAGATCGCACAGGCCCGAAAGGCCACCCTGCAGCTTCTGCTTGGGAATCATCCGCTCGACTGCCCCGTCTGCGACGCCGGCGGCGAGTGCGAACTGCAGGACATGACCTTCAAGTACGGCGCCGGTGAGAGCCTCTACGCCGAGGCCAAGAACCACCGCGAAGAGCAAAAGTGGTCTCCCGTGGTCTACTTCGACCGTCCTCGATGCATCCTCTGCTATCGCTGCGTGCGTATGTGCGGCGAAGGCATGGACGTCTTCGCGCTGGGCATCCAGAACCGCGGCTCCTCCGCCGTCATCGCGCCCAACATTCCAGCACAGCAGTCCCCGGACAACCTCGCGCACCTCGATTGCGAGCAGTGCGGCATGTGTATCGATGCCTGCCCGGTCGGAGCGCTGACCAGCGGAACCTATCGTTACAAGACCCGCCCCTGGGAGATGAACCACGTCGCCACCATCTGCACGCATTGCGGCGACGGCTGCAAGACCACCCTCGGGGTCCGCTCCACCTCCGACGGAGCAGAGATCGTTCGCGGCGACAACCGCGACAAGTCCGGTATCAACGGCGACTTCCTCTGCAACAAGGGCCGGTACGCCTTCGATTTCGCAAACTCGCAGGACCGCATCACCGCACCTCTGGTCCGGCAGTCCGACGGATCCCTCAAGCAAGTCTCCTGGGAAGAAGCCTTCGCACATGCCGGAAAGAAACTCCGCGAGTTGCGAGATGCGCGCGGCGGAAAGTCCATCGGGGTGATCGGCGGTAACCGCCTTACCAACGAAGAGGCCTACCTCCTTCAGAAGTTCGCCCGCACCGTGCTGGGGACCAACAATATTGACCACCACCGCACGGCGGACTACGTCACCTTCGCCCAGGTACTTGCCGGACAGCAGGGCCGCACCGCCTCCTGGCGCGATACCCAGACCTATCCTGCCGTTCTAGTGGTTGGAGGCGATCCAACCAACCAGGCTCCCGGTACAGCGTGGAATCTGCGCTCGGATGTCCGCCTGAATAAGGCTCGGCTTTACATCGCCAACACCGACGAGATCAAGCTGCGCCGTCAGGCGAAGGCATTTCTTAAGCTTGCTCCGTTTGGCTACGGCTTCTTCGCCAGCTATCTGGCAGGCGATTCCAGCTCCGCGTCCAACGCGTCTTCCGACACGTCTGCCCTTGACGGCTTCCGTGACGCCGTCAAGGCCGAAGAGAAGCTCCTGATCCTGATCGGCTCCGAGCTTCGCGGCGCGGATCTCAAGCGCCTGATCGAGTTCGGCCTCACGATCCCAGGTGCGAAGTTCGCCCTGCTCTCCGACTATGTCAACTCGCGCGGCGCAGCCGACATGGGCCTGCTGCCCGATATGCTTCCCGGCTACGTCCCGGTGGCAAATCCGGGTTCCTTTGCTGAACACAATGTACCCTCGGAGCCTGGTCTCGACATGCTCGAGATCTTCGAGGCAGCCGGCCGTGGGGACCTCTCCGCGCTCTATGTCGTCAACTCGAATCCCGTAGCCCGCTACAACATCGATCCCGCGGCCCTGAAGGACACCTTCGTGGTCGTGCAGGAGATGTTTATGACCGAGACTGCACAGATCGCTGACGTGATTTTTCCCGCCGCCAACCTCTACGAGAAGGGTGGATCAGTCACCAACAGCTACGGAGATCTCCAACTGGTCCAGAAGGCCGGCGATCGGGCAGGCGTTCGCACGGACTTCGAGATGATCGTCCGCGTGGCCGACAAGATGGGAGCCGATGTCCGTGCGCTGGTCCCGTTCGGCAAGGGCCTCCGCGCCGACATGGGCCAGACCCGCGGCGCACAGTCCGGTGAGGCCGATCGTCACGCCGTGTGGCTCACCGCCAACAACCTCGAGCCCAAGCTCTCGCCGTTCGACCCTTGGGCCATTCTCGACGAGATTCAGCGTCTCGTCCCCGGATACAACGTGCTTCGCCTGCAGCTCCTGAGCGGAAACGACCAGCACCTGGAACCGTCCGCAGCTGCCGCTGCAAACCCCAACCGCCGGGATCTGGTACTGCCCTCCGGCGACAATCTCTTTACATCGGGAACCCTGGGCCGCTTCTCACCCATGCTCAACGATGTGCAGCAATATCAGGGCAACGAGCCGCTGATCCAGATCCACACCGCAGCAGAATGATTTCGATACAGGAGTAAAAAGTTAAAACCGTGAGCCATCTCACCGAATTTCAGACATTCCTGCTGCTTTCGATCCTCAAGATCGTTGTCGTGCTCGTCATTACGCTGACGGCGGTGGCATACACCGTTCTGCTCGAGCGCAAGGTCCTGGGCCGTATGC
>DASTSJ010000103.1:0-5887 GCA_035760765.1 Edaphobacter sp.
GGTTTGCGGCGATCTTACCTCGGCCTTCGACTTCTCACAGACAAGCAGGAATCAGAACAAATCATTTCCGCCTCCTGCACCGATCAAGTCGCTCCATCAGCCCTACTCGGTGCCGAAGGTGCAGACGATGCCCGTGCAGGAGAAAGGTACGCGTCCGGCTCGCCCGCTGCCGTACTGGGTGGAGACGGCCTGCCAGGTCGATAACGACCGGGTGACGCTGAGCCTGATGAACAAAGGGAAGGCTGGAGCGGCATTTTATATCTATAACCGAGCCGAACCGCAGCGGGAGCCTCGCCGCTACACGGTATCCGCAGGGGATACGCTGGCCGATTTCTGGATGCCTGCCCCGAGCGGAGGTTTCGATCTCGCCATGTACGGTCCAAATGGTTGCATGGCACACCATAAGGGGACGGTGTCGGCAGAGGAGCCCGCCGTCGAACTGCGACAGGATCCTGAAAAGAATCTAGTTCGCATCACGGTCAGGAATCGCTCACAAAACTCGAACAGCTTTGCCATCGGTGAGTCCTATACCAAGCTGCGGGTGCAGAGGTCGGTTCCAGCGGGCGAAGAGATCGCCATTGAGATTCCGCTCGCTTTGAGCAGCGGCTGGTTCGATGTGAGCGTTGAGGCAGCAAAGGCCGATCCTTTCCTCCGCCGCTTTGCTGGGCATATCGAGGATGGCAAGCCATCTATCAGCGATCCTGCTCTCTCGTCCTGAAGTATCAAAGAGAGAGGGTGAGCAAGCGAGTGCCTTGAGGCATGCGGTACACTCGCGTTTTGTCATCGTTTGATCTCGAGGTTTGTTCTCATGCTGTCTTCTTTGCGCCCGGTCCTTCGGCTGGTAATGGTGCTCTCTGCTCTGCTGATTGGACCGGCGGTGTACGCTGCTGCTCCTCATGCTCGTAACGTCGATTTGACGAAGCTGCCGCCCAGCGCACGCAGCCTCTTTGACGTTGCCATGAAGTCCATGGACGAGTCGTGGGACCCACAGGTGAAACTGCTTCGTTATCCGGAGGGCTTTAGCGGGCATAGCGGAACACACGCTCGCTACATGGTCCGCGAGACCGGCAACTATGCGCTCGGTCTGCTGATGCGTGATGGCGAGGGCGACCGTGCTCGTGCAGAGGACGCCCTGAACTCGGTGCTGAAGGAGCAGTTCCTCGATGCGTCGAAGCCGTGGTACGGAACGTTTCGCCGCAGCCCGGAGGAGCCCGATCCTGCCGGTGCAAACACGGTGATGTGGACCAACTACGATCCGAACTGGAGAGTCTTCATCGGCACGACCTTCGAGCTGATCCTGATCGAGTATCCGGAGCGCATCTCGTCCGATCTGGCGTTGAAGATGTACAAGGCCATCGATGTTGCCATTGCCGGTGAGATGAAACAGGGCCGACTGACGCCGCACTACTCCAACATCGCGCTGATGTATGGCGCGCTGTGGGACTTCGCCGCAAACCGTGACAACAATGCCGACTGGAAGAAGCAATCGTCAGCTTGGATCAGGGAGGTTGCGCGGCTCTATCACCTGTACAACTCGTTTGAGGAGTACAACTCACCCACATACTACGGTGTGGATCTCTTCGGACTGGCGCTGTGGCGCAGCTATGGATCAACCGCAGAGATTCGCGCGGCAGGGAGCAATATCGAGGCGCACCTGTGGGGCGATATCGCTGACTTTTATCAGCCGGAACTTCGCAATCTGGCTGGACCGTACGATCGCTCCTACGGGATGGATATGGAGACGTATGTCGCGTATGCAGGGGTATGGATTCGTTCTCTGCTTCCTGCGGAGAAGGCTCCTCTGCCTGTGCCGGACAACAGCACGGACCACCTGGCGGACTTGTGGTTTGCTCCTCACGTCGTGCTGCTGGGCGCGAAGCCTCCCGCGCAGGAACTTGCCAAGCTGCAGAGCTTCTCGGGCGAACACATGGTGCGTCGGCAGATTACCGATGACCGCAGAGCGACTGCATGGGTTGGCAGCAAGATCATCCTTGGGGGAGAAGATACGAAGCTGACCAAAGATGCGCCTCCCGATACGCAGTTTCATCCTGCGACGGCGCAGTGGCGTACTCCGTCGGGTTCGATCGGCTGGTTTTATGTATGGCAGTCATCGAAGATCAATGCCATTGTCGACCACACGACCATGCAGATTGCGACGGACGGAACCGTGACGATTCGCCTGAAGGCCGAGGGTGCAAGGAAGGAAGATATCACCGCTACCCGATGGAATCTCCCGGGTCTAACAGTAGCGATCGAGGGCGATCAGAAAGATTTCGCAGTGGAGGAGTCCACCTACTACAAGACGGCCGACTCCTTCAAGATTACCTACCGAGGACTCCATCAGATGAAGCTGACGGTCACACCGCATTGATGAATGTGAATCGGTCCATCCTGCATTGGTTATGGGTGTGACGCTGTGGCGGAGGCGATCGATGTCTTCGCTACAGCGCTTACGTCGACCGATACATCCTTCTCAACACGAAATACGAATGTGCTCGGGTCTTTGATGCCCCACTGCACGTAGGGGACCACGAAGTGGGTCTTGATGGAGATACCGCCTGTAGCGGGTTGCGCGGACACGTTGAGTTTCATCGGATGGTCCTGCCCGTGCAGATTGAAGATCCCATCCACTACGAAGTCACCGTGGAGCGCCTCACCGAGACTTCCTTCGATATGCACCGGACGAAACGTGATCCGCTGATACCGATCGCTTTCCAGAATGCTTTTGTGCATTCTGTGATCGCGTGAGGAGTTGCCACTCTCTCCGCTGGTCGCGTCGATCTCGATCAGACCGCTTGCTTCGCCTGTACGTGGATTGCATTGAATCGTGCCCTGTTTCAGCTTGAAGGTTCCGTTGACGGTATGCATGGTGGCTCCCAGCGTCCAGTCAATTGTCGTGGCGGCGGGATCAAGCGTGACCGTGATCGGCTGCACAGACTGTGCGCTGTTGCTTCCGGTGAAGAACACCAGCATGCTGACCAGAAGGAAGATTCGAAACTCGCGAATAGCTTTGCTCATTGGGTGCATTATTAACTCTCGAAGGATTAGCAGTTTTGGCTTAATAACTTCCAACCGAAATGAGGGCCTCGCCGGAAAGCGAACCTCAGAAGACTGTCGGTTCCAAGATGGACAGACAGCAGTTCATGAAAGAGTTCCGGTGCCGATGCAAGGGTCCGTATGGCGCGATCTTCGATTAATGGCCAGCGATCCATCGTGAGCATGAGGGAGCCCATCGTGTGAGGCAGCCTGCCGATCTTTCTGTGCGCGATGGCGTACTGCTCCAGCGATCCAGCTTGCATTGCATCCGCCAGTGCATGGGCCTGCCGAAACGACATCGCGAGTCCTTCGCCGGTAACGGCATCGACCGAGCCGGATGCATCGCCGATAAGCGCTACGGTTTCATTGGCGACTCGCCGCAGCTTGCGCGTGGCAGAGACGGCCCCCCGCTGCTGCGAGAGTAGAGGCGCGTCTTTCAATCGAGCCGCGATCTCGGGGAAGGAGGCGAGAATGTCTGTGCGATCCTGCTTGAGATCGCGTGTGACAAACACGACGCAGACAGAATCGGCTGACACTGGCGTGATGTAGAGCTGGCCAGCGGCAGCCCAGTGGACCTCGACAAAATCGCTCCAGGGCGTGATCTGGTAGTGGCGGCGGAAGCCATATCGAAGCTTCTTCTGAAGTGTGTGGTCAAGATCTGCCCATCGACGCACGGAGGATGCCTGGCCGTCCGCTCCGATCAGCCATCGGAACGAGATTTCTTTGCCGTTGATAAGAGCAGTGCGCTGATCCATGAAGCTGACGCGACTATTCCAGCAGAGGTGCACGCCCCGGTCATCTGCATGCTGCGCAAGCCTCTCATGCAGGCGCGTACGACGTACACCAATCCCATGCCCTTCGGGGAAGGCGGCATCCACCTGATGGGTTGCGTTGGCGAACCGTATGCCCTTGAAGGCGAAGCCGTCCTCTTCCTTGATGGCGAGGCCGAGGGATGCAAGGGAGCTGATCGCGTCCGGCATCAGCCCTTCACCGCACGCCTTGTCGATTGGCGGTATCATCGCATCGACCACAACGCAGTCGATTCCTCTCTGGCGCAACGCGATAGCGGCCGCAAGACCTGCAGGACCGCCCCCGACGATGAGAGCGTCTGTACTTGAATCACTCAATGGATCTTTCATTCCTTTCTTGCTAAACGCGAATCGCTCTGCGTCCAAGCTCCAGCGCGTCGGACCAGACCGCTGTTGACGAGTGCAACGTATCTACTACTGATGTGATGGCATCAACAAATGTTTCAATCTCTCGATCCGTCACAACCAGGGGCGGCGCAACCTTCAGCACCATGAAGTTGTTGCCACAGATCTGCGTAAGAATCTGATGCTGATGGAAGAGGCGCCTCACGAGCATCTGGCCAAACATCCCTGGGTGGATAGCCCGAAACGCCTCAAAGGAAAGCCGCAGCTTGATCTGACGAGGAGCCTCGAAGACGATGCCATTCATCAATCCCATGCCGCGTACTTCGCGAACCATCTCATACGGTTGCAAAGCGGCGGTGAGCTTCTCACGTAGCTCGGAACCAATGGAAGCAGCACGCTCTGCAAGGCGCTCGCGGTCGAGTACGGCCAAGGTTGCGAGACCTGCGCGCATGGCAAGGCTGTTCTCGCTGTAGGTAGAGGTGTGGATGATTGCGCGGCGCAGCGAGCTATAGACCGACTTGTAGATCTCATCTGTCATCAGGACTGCAGCGCAGGGAATCAGGCCGCCGCTGAGCGCCTTCGCCATCACAACCATATCGGGCGAGACGCCGTAGTGCTGTCCGGCCAGAAATCTTCCTGTCCGCCCCACGCCGGTCTGCACCTCGTCGAGCACAAACAGCGTTCCGTACTTTCTGCAGAGCTTTTCGACACCTGCGAGATAGCCGCTCTCCGGCAGGACAATTCCGGCTTCGCCCTGAATGGGCTCAAGGATCACCGCTGCGATCTTCTCCTTCGCGAGCATGACCTCCAAGGCTTCAAGATCATTGAATGGGACCTCGAAGGTCTGTGGGAGCATCGGGCCAAAGCCCTCGCGCCAGAAGTCGCTTCCCATCAGCGAGAGTGCGCCGCAGGTAAGCCCATGGAATGCTCCGCGAGCGTAGACGATCCCGGTGCGCCGAGTGCGTGCTCGCGCGAACTTGATGACAGATTCCACTCCCTCGCTTCCGGAGCTGCAGAAGAAGACCTTCGTCAGTGAACCTCCGGCTCGCTTGCACAACTCGTATCCGAGCTCGCCCGCCAGATCGACGACATGACTTTGCAGCATCGCAGGACCGCTGGACAGGAGTTCTTCCCGCAGGCACTCAATGATATAGGGATGATTGTGGCCAGTATTGTGCACGCAGTAGCCGGAGAGGAAGTCCAGAAAGATACGCCCGTCCTCGGCGTGCAACTCGCTGCCGCTGCAGTTGCGGTAACGCACATTCATCCCCAGAAGATCGAGTAGCCTGACCCACTCCGGGTTGACGTAGTCACTGTAGTTGGATCCAGCCTCAAGCGTCGAGGGTTCTGCTGTCGAGAACCTGGATTGTGTCACCGTTGCCGCCCCCACGTTTAAAGTCTTCAGTCTTAAGACGATAAGACTTACATTTTGTAATTCTTATTTGTTTAAGACTTACGATGCAAGCGGTGCTATACTCTTTCCATCCAAGCGCAAAGCGGAGTTCCTGATGCCGAACCGGGCAAAGACACTACTTCCTACGAGTGCCGAACTCCGTATTCTCAATGTCTTGTGGCAGCTTGGCGAAGGAACTGTCGACCAGATTGTCAACGCGTTCCCGGTCCGTAAACGTCCTAACTACAAGACCACACAGGCATTTCTGCGAATCATGGAGCAGAAGGGCTTTGTCCGGCACGAC
>DASTSJ010000104.1:0-2994 GCA_035760765.1 Edaphobacter sp.
GCGGGGGCAGGTCTACACCGCGACGCCGAAGTCGCTCCGGAAGAGCCTGCACGGCAGCATCGCGAACCTGCTGCTCGCCGACCCGGCGGACGCGGACGATTTGGAGACGGCGTGGCACTGCGTGCGGTCGGGCCGGGTGGACGAAGCGCGCCCGCGGATCATCAGCGGGGCGCAGGCATGCATCGAGCGGGGGGCACTACATGAGGCGGAGCTGGGGTTACGCTCCGGTCTCTACCTGCTCAACGGAGAGGATCGCCTGAGTGGAATGATGCTCATCGCCGAAGTGCTTCAGGAACAAGGACAGTGGCGAGACACGCTTGGGGTCCTCGCAGAGATACAGGATGAACTCGCGCAGCCGACCACTGCACCCCGATGGCGGCAGATCTCTGCCGCACTTAGTGCGAGGTCACGATCACGACTTGAATCCATTCCAGCTTTCGAGGTAGGGGAGGTAGTGGAGCGACTGCTGCGGGGACTACCCAGCGACGCCGACAACAAGACCGCGGCGCTGACTGCAAGCGCTTGTGCTGCCACAGTCGCCTACGAGCGTGACGCCGACCTAGCCGCCACGACCCTTACCCGATTGGATCAGATTCGACCCTCAGATTGGCCCCTAATGGAACTCGGGCGATGGCTTCTGAGTAGGGCGATTCTGAGCTACTATGCTGGCCGGATCAATGAGTGTACAGAAGCGATCTCCGAGGCCGCAACCCGCCTCAAGGTGGAGGTGAATCCAAGCTCCTTGGCGGCCGAGATCCTGCTCGGACTTGGCGCACTCGGATGTGCGAAGGGAGAATATGCCGAGGCGGTGACTCATCTCATGAGGGCAGCCGATCTCGCAAAACGCATCGGCAATGATACACTTTACTGCTCCGCCACAACCAACCTCGCTCTTTGCCACGGACGCTTGAAGCACTTCGAGGCCCAAATCGCATGGGCCAAGTTGGCACTCGCGAACGGTCGTTTTCAGGGTGCCTACAACCGGCTACAATGCCTATACAACCTCGCGCGGGGGCACGCCGCGCTCGGTCATGAGGGCGAGGCACTCAACGCAGTATCCGCCTTGGCCGCTGCGTCACTTGACTCCGCACCAGTGTATGTGGATCAGGCCCGGTATCTCTTCTGCGCCGAAGCCAACGCGCTCCTCGCCCGTTCTGGTCAGGCGGAGCGCTTTTCAGTTTTGGGAGTGGAGGGAAGGAACGCCAAACTGCATTCGGCCAGCTTTGCCGGCCTGTACGCGCGTGGCTTAGTACGGGCGCAGCATCACGTGGGGGATGCGGAGGTAAGGACCCGGCTTGAGGCCTTGATCAAGAAAATGGGAAGCTATGATCTTCCTGACCAGGAGGAAATCAGGGAGGCTTACCTACGGCTGTTCGGAAAGACCTGTGACACCTAGCACCGACTTCGCTCACGAGGTGAGCTCTTCAGGGCTATGCGCGCCGTGATCTCCACAGGCTGCCAGTCGGCCAACTGACCCTCTTCGATCGACCCGGCATAACAACATCATCGTCCAAGTCGCGATTGGGCCCCACGATCAGCCGACGAACCGCAACCGAAGAGTTAACAACCTCGACCAAATCGGGATCGAACTGAGTCCCCTTGCACTTCTGAAGTTCAGCCGTCACCACTTCTAAAGGCAGCCGCTTCCGGTAGGGACGATCGGTGGTCATCGCGTCGATCGTGTCAGAGATAAGAATGATCCGTGACCCAAGCGGAATCTCCTGCGCCTTTAAGCCCAGCGGGTAGCCTTGACCGTCCCATCGCTCGTGATGATGACGAACGGAATCCTGAATGAACCCCCGAAACTTGGAGATGATCCCTACGAGCTCCGCACTCTTCGTTGAATGCGTTTGCATCAACGCGGTCTCTTCATCGGTCAGTCGAGCTTCCTTCCGGAGCAGCGGAGCAAACTCCTCGTGGATCTTTCCGACGTCATGGAGCAATGCAGCAGTCTCAATTTGCTCGACGTCACGAGCAGGCAGGCCGAGCTCCAAAGCGATAGTGCGAGAAAGCGCAGAGACACGAAGCGAGTGTCCGGATGTGTATGGGTCACGAGCCTCAATCGCCTTCACCATGACCTGGAGCAGTTCTTGACCACTATCCTGAAGCTGGTGATAAAGACCATAGATATGCCGAACGACGACAAGGGGAACGACCGCGAGGACGAGCCCAACAGGACCGTACCCTGTTTGCTCAACCTTCGCGTAGAGGAACGCGACCAGGATCGCGATTGAACTCGCCCCTAGATCATAACCCAACAGCGCGCGGGTATTTAAATGCCATACTTCTCGGAGCGGCCTCTCGTTGCTGATACTGACAGCCACGTTGACAGCAAACGAATTTACGATCACGTATACGGCCGCGAAGGCGAAGAATCGAAAGAAGTCGGTTGAGACAGCCTGCGCCGAGGTGTCAGAGGAAATGTAGAGATACGATGGGGGCACTGCCCCATGAAAGACCTTTTGGTACACCAGCATGCCCGCGCTGACGGCCAAGGCGCGCTGCGCGAGGTTGAAAATCGCCTTCTTCATCCCTCGCCCGCGCGCTAACACGCTTAGGCCCGTAGATAGGCCAGCAATAGCTCCGCCCCAATACCCCCCGAACAGTATTCCGGCCGAAAGGTGCATCACAAACGAGGTCGAACCAGCTGCTGCTACGCGAAGCTTCGTGCTGGATTGGTCAAGCAGGAAGGAAACGACTACGAAACTCAGGAAAGTCGGAACGTCAATCGACGGCGAACCCATCATCCAGCTGGCCGCAAGAAATCCAGCCGCCAAGATGGAGATGAGCAAAACGTAGACGTCGATGGTGAGAACTCGGCGCATAGGCCAGAATTGGAGGGTTGGGGCCCCGGACCTTCCTTAATCCCAATTGATCCCTTCGGCCATAAACAGCTTGGCGACGAAGTTGATCGCCGACGCGAGCCAGCTGATTTCCATCATTGAGCGTCACCCCCCTTCGGGAACTGCGTACCGGGTGAATCCGGTGCCCTCG
>DASTSJ010000105.1:0-6070 GCA_035760765.1 Edaphobacter sp.
AGGAGCCCGAAAAAACGACCGGTGCCGTCAATGTGCCGATCTTTCTTACTTCGACCTATCAGCAAGAGGAGATCGGAAAGCATAAGGGCCATGAGTACGCCCGCCTGACGAACCCGACGCGCGATGCTCTTGAGGAAAACCTGCGCTCGCTGGAAGGCGGCACGAGCGCGCACGTCTTTGCGTCGGGCATGGCCGCAATCACCGCGATGTGCACCATGATGAAGACTGGCGACCACGTCGTCTGCTCCGACAACGTCTATGGCGGCACGCAGCGCGTCTTCGACCAGGTGCTTTCGAACTACGGGCTGAAGTTCACGTACGTTGATACCAGCGTTGCTGAGAATGTAGCGGCGGCGATCCGTCCGGAGACGAAGCTGGTTCATGTCGAAACTCCGACGAACCCGATGATGGCAATCACGGATATTCGCGCCGTCGCGGATATCTGTCACGCGAAAGGTGTTGAGTTGAGCGTCGACAACACTTTTCTGTCGCCCTACCTGCAGCAGCCGATCGAGCTGGGAGCCGACATTGTCATGCACTCGACCACCAAGTTTCTCAATGGTCACTCCGACGGCCTCGGCGGTGTGCTGGTCTGCACAAAGCCTGAACAGGCAGAGCGCTTCCGTTTTGTGCAGAAGTGCACCGGCGGAATTCTGTCGCCGTTTGAGAGCTACCTGTTGCTGCGCGGCGTCAAGACGCTGGCAGTGCGAATGAAACAGCATGATGCGAACGGCCGTGCGGTGGCCGACTTCCTCGCCGGACATAAGGCGGTGAAGAAGGTCTTCTATCCCGGGCTGAAGGATCATCCGCAGCATGCGCTGGCTGTGCGGCAGCAGAAGGGCTTCGGCTCGATGATCTCGATCGAGCTGGGTTCGCTGGATCGGGCTAACGCGTTCGCCCGGCGTTTGAAGCTTGGCTACCTGGCCGAGTCGCTGGGAGGCGTGGAGACGCTGATCTGTCATCCGGCGTCGATGACGCATGCGGCGATCGGGGCCGCAGGACGGGCGCGGCTTGGAATCACCGATGGGCTGATGCGGATCTCGGTCGGGATCGAGGACGTCGAGGACATCATCGCCGACCTGGATCAGGCTCTTGCCGGGTAGCCCCCCTTATTTGTGCAAAGTCTTCCAAAGTAAGGTACTTAGGTCCGGACCAGTGCCGCACGTAACGGGCCAAAGTCCCGCAACGGACCCGGGATAAACTCCCCTCTATCCATTTTATGATCTCAGCTGCCCTGAATCGGCAGACCGTAAGTTGCTCGGGCTCAGGGCTTTGAGCATTATCCGGACTTGACAACGGAGAGCACGGACCCCTGAGTTTCCGGTTCCGCAAGGTCTCCTGGCAGGGTTGGATGTTCGGGTAGAAGAACGGAGAAGATTGTTCCAGCGCGCGGGCTCTGCCGACAGCTCTTTACGCGGATTTTGCCTTTATGCCGTTCAATGATGTTCTTCGATACCCACAGCCCAAGGCCAGTGCCAGTGGCGTCTTTGGTCGTAAAGAATGGTTCGAAGATACGCCGCAGCGTCGTCGGGGCGATTCCAGAGCCGGTATCGCTGATGCTGATGAGTGCTGCTCCGCCTGCCGTGCGAGAGCGGACGATGAGCCTGCGTTCCGGACAGGAACGCATTGCATCAATGGCATTTGAAACGAGATTCGCCAGTACCTGCCGAATCTCATTGGGCCAGCAGGTGATTTGAAGTGCGGTCCCGTAGCGTCTTTCGACGGAGATGCCGTGCGATGTCATTCGACCCTGGTGGAGGGTGAGCACCGAATCAATGAGCTCGTTGAGATTAACTGTGCTTGGGGTTGAGCTCTGGCGATGGAAGCGGAGGGTTGCAGAGGTGATATGACTGACTCTCTCGAGCTCCGCGCTGGTGAGCTGAAGATATCGTTTGGTCTGTTCGTCAGAGGCGGTGGACTCGGCCAGATAGACGAGATTGATGACGGATTCGAGGGGATTGTTGATCTCGTGAGCGATGGAGCTGGCCAACCGTCCCACCACGGCGAGTTTCTCGTTTTCAAGAAGTGCCCGCTCTGACAGCTTTTTGGCCGTTACATCGCTTGCGGCTCCGAACCATTCGATGATCTGGCCGTCCTCATCGCGGATAGGAACGGCGCGAGATTGTGTCCAGCCGAGGGTTCCGTCTGCGAACCGGACGCGATGTTCCAGTTCATACATCTTTTCTGAAGCCAGGGCTGCATTGACGGCCTGCATTACCGTGAGCTGATCTTCCGGATGGATGTAATCTTCCAGCCAGGTGGTGCTCTTTTCGCTGTTTTGCAGGAAGCCGCCACCGTCCAGTTGCCGCATCTCTTTCCAGTCGGGGCTCATGGTGAAGGTGGAGTTGCAGGTGGCCGCGACCAGTGCGTTCAGGCGGCGATTGCTCCGCCTGAGTTCGTTTGTAGCGTTGTAGCGTTCGGTCACGTCGAATACGGTGACCAGCACGCCGCCGATCTCCTGGTCGTCAGTCTGCAGCGGGCTGTAGCAGAGATCGAAGTAGTAGTCCTGAAGGACGCCATCGCGCAGCAGGGGAATGAGCTGATTTTTGTAATCGACGGTCTCGCCCTTGAAGACCCGTTCATAGACCAGCCGATTGAAGTTCCATGCTTCCGGCCAGCAGTCTGACGTCTTCTGCCCCATTCCGTTGGGGTGGCGTGGGCCCATAATTTCGGCGTATGCGTCGTTATAGATCTGAAAGAGTTCCGTACCCCACAGGATGATGAGGGGGAAGCTGCAGGCAAGTATGGTGTTGACTGAGGTCCTGAGCGCAGGCGGCCATCGTTCGATAGGCCCCAAGGGGTGCCGAGACCAGTCCTTGGAACGGATGACGTCACCGCAGGCCCCGCGGGCGGCGAGCCAGTGTTCATTTCCAGCCATGGAACCCATACCGAAGGTTCAGATGCAATTTCCCCTCTGTCTTCTGTCCAGCCTGCTAAAAAAGCGGACCACGCATGGGTGGACCCGGGCAGAAGACAAGATGGGTGAGCCGAGCGTATCGTTTTGACTGATAGCTCTATTAGATTTCGTTATGGAGAGCAAACAATGTTTCTTACTGACGAGCAGGAGCAGCTACGAAAGGAAATCCGTGCCTTCGCAGAGCGGGAGATTGCACCCCATGTTGCGGAGTGGGATGAGAAGAGTGAGTTTCCGCATGGCGTGGTGAAGAAGCTGGGAGAGATGGGGCTGATGGGCGTCCTCTTTCCAGAGGAGCTGGGCGGCGCCGGGATGGGGTATGTCGAGTACGTGGTGGCGATCGACGAGCTTTCGCGGGTGGATGGAAGTATAGGAATTATCGTCGCCGCGCATAATTCGCTTTGCACCAATCACATTATGGTGGCCGGAGATGATGAGCAGCGGAAGAGGTGGATTCCGAAGCTGGCGAGCGGGAAGTGGCTGGGGGCCTGGGGGCTGACCGAGCCTGGATCAGGCAGCGATGCGGGGGGTGCTCGTACGACTGCCATCAAGCGAGGCGACCGGTGGGTTCTGAACGGCACGAAGACGTTTATTACGAACGGCGGCTATGCGGACTGCGTGGTGGTGCTGGCGGTGACAGATAAAGAAAAGGGCACACACGGCGGCATCTCCGCGTTTGTGGTGGAGAAGGGCACGCCGGGATTTCGGCCAGGGAAGAAGGAGAACAAGCTGGGCCTGAGGGCAAGCGATACCTCGGAGCTGATCTTTGAGAACTGCGAGATTCCTGCAGACCACCTGGTCGGGAAAGAGGGCGAGGGGTTCAGGGACGCGATGCGCGTGCTGGATGGGGGGAGAATCTCGATTGCGGCGCTGAGCCTGGGGATGGGGCGCGGTGCTCTGGATGCGGCGGTGAAGTACGCGCAGGAGCGAAGGCAGTTCGGGAAGACGATCTCGGAGTTCCAGGCGATCCAGTTCAAGCTGGCCGACATGGCTACGGAGCTGGATGCAGCGTGGCTGCTGACGATGAGAGCGGCGCAGATGAAGGACAAGGGCATGCGGGTGACGCGCGAGTCCGCGATGGCGAAGCTGTATGCGAGCGAGGCCGCGTGCAGGATCTGCGATGAGGGTCTGCAGATCCACGGGGGTTACGGGTTTATCAAGGACTATCCGGCGGAGAAGTTCTACCGGGATGTGCGTTTGTGCCCCATTGGAGAGGGGACGAGCGAGATTCAGCGGATGGTGATTGCGAGGGAGTTGCTGGGGAAGGCTCCTAGTCGGGGATAGGTTTGGCCGGTTGCAGGGACGATGGTGACGATGATGCAGTGGGCTTGGCGTCCTGCAAAACCCACCTTAGCTTCGCGAAGGTGGGGCACCCATGTCGTGGCGATGGTGGCCGTTGGGGTTGGCCTGATCCGAGACCGCAGATCCTTCGACTCCGCTGCGCTTCGCTCAGGATGACACTTTTGAGCTGCGTGTCCGTGTGAAACTGGCCCAAAGATGAAGCTCCCGGTTATGGCATGTGCAATCTGCCAGGTTCTCTAAAGAGGGTTTAAACCTCGAACTGCTCCCAGCGTTCGCGCATGGTCTCGGCGATCTCGTCGTAACGCTCGGCGTGGCGGACGGGTGCGAGGAGAGGGTCCCAGCGGCTGACCATTGGGTAGTTGATGAAACCCTTGCTCATTGCTTTCTCGATCCAATCGAGTGAAGCTGCGTTGTTGCCCATCAAAGCGTGGCACTGAGCCACGTTCCAGGAGTAGTGCGGGTCGCATGCGGCGATCTGGAGGAGTTCTTCGGTGGCGGCTGCTGCGAAGGCAGCGCGGTCAGAGACGAGAGCTGCCTGCATGACCTGGCCGAGTTGGGCGAAGAAGTGGGTTGCATCGATCTGCTGGATGGCCTGGAATTGCGTGATGGCCTCCTGATCGCGGCGGAGGAGCGCGAGGATCTGTCCGCGGCACCAGAGCAGCATGGTGTTCGACGGATCGAGCCGTATGGCTTCTTCAAAGGATGGAAGCGCTTCAGCGAAGTCGCCACCCATGAGCGACAGCAGGCCGGGGATGAAGCGATAGACCGGGGTGAGGGGGTCGATCTCCAGAATGCGGCGGGCGAGGGGCATGGCGGCGTGCGCCTTTCCGCTGAGTCCGCAGACGGCTGAGTACCAGCTAAGTGTGTCGGAGTCGTTGGGGTCGGCGGTGATGGCGAGCTTGAGAAGGTGGACGGCTTGTTGGCTGTCGCCTTCATGGACGGAGATAAGGCCGAGCAAACGATGAGCCGGAGCGGAATCAGGATCGATCTCAAGCGCCTGGGTAGCGCACTCGCGGGCTTTCGCGAGATAGGAGGTGTCGGACGAGATGCCGGCGTTGATGTACTGCCAGTAGACTTGGCCCTTGGTGGCGAGCAGCAGGGCATTCTTGCCGACGATCTTTTCGCCGGTGTTGAGGTACTCGAGGGCGCGGGCGAGTGCATCGGCGGAGTAGTTGAGGATCTCGTGCTTCGCCATGAGATAGAAGCGATAGGCTTCGACATCGGGCAGCGGCCGCTCGTGCATGTGCTTCTCTTCGGTGGGCGTCAGCTTGATCTTGAGGGCGGAGACGATCTGACGGGAGATGTTCTCCTGGATGGCGAAGACGTCGTCGAGGGTTCCGTTGTATTTGTCAGCCCAGAGCAGGGATTCGCTTTCGGGGTCGATGAGTTGAGCGGTGACGCGGATGTTCGGCTTGCCGTCACGCGCGGTGTTGTTAAGCCGGACGGAGCCTTCGAGCACATAGCGAACGTTGAGATCGCGGGCGATCTTTCGTGGAGAGTCGTGCGTTCCCTTGAGCTGCATGGCCGAGGCGCGGCAGATAATGCGCAGGGAACGAACGCTGGAGAGGTCGGTGATGATCTCCTCGGTGAGCCCGTCGCAGAAGTAGTCGGTGCTGTTGTCGGCGGGCAGGGTGGTGAACGGCAGCACGACGACGGAGGGCGACTCAGTGTCGCGCTTGTAGTCCACCAGCATGGTTGGCAGGGTGAAGGTGTAGCTGGAGCGAGCTTTTGAGAAGGGCTCCAGCGCCTGGATGAATTGCGTGGCCTGCTGGTAGCGCTCCTTGGGGTCCTTGGCCAGTGCGCGCTCGATGACCTGGAGGATAGCCGGAGGAAGGTCGGAGCGGAAGTCGGCCA
>DASTSJ010000106.1:0-4156 GCA_035760765.1 Edaphobacter sp.
CGGGCAAGCTGCGATGGTGAGAATCCCGACATAACGGCGCCCGTCCTGCTCACGTTTTTTGTGCATGGTCAGTTCGTACAGGTGATTACGCAGACCAGGTCTGAATGGTTCCACGGTAGCGGTAGGCGGCCTGCCAGAGCAACGCAAACTCGTAAGCCTGCGCGGCCCACATAGTTGAACAAATTAGAGGAGCGTTCAAGGCGATTAGAGTGCGAGCGCAAGTGCGGACTGCTGGGCTTCGAGGAGCTCACGAATGCCTTTTTCGGCGTAGTCCAGCATCTCGGCCAGTTGGGCGCGGGTATAGGAGTCCTTTTCGGCGGTCGCCTGAGTCTCCACCAAGCCACCGTCGGCCAGCATGACCACGTTCATGTCGACCGTGGCGCGCGAGTCCTCTTCGTAGCACAGGTCGAGCAGAATATTGCCGTCGACGATACCGACGGAGGTGGCCGCGACCATCTGGCGGAGAGGGGAAGCCTTGAGAGTTCCAGCGACCACCAGCTTTTCCAGGGCGATCGCGAGAGCGACACAGGCTCCGCTGATGGCTGCGGTGCGAGTTCCGCCGTCTGCCTGCAGCACGTCGCAGTCAAGGATGACCGTCCTCTCACCGAGAGCCTTCATGTCGACGACGGAGCGCAGGCTCCGGCCAATGAGTCTCTGAATCTCGTGAGTGCGACCACCGATCTTTCCCCGCTCGGCTTCGCGCGGGGTTCGCGTCAAGGTGGCGCGTGGCAGCATGCCGTACTCGGCTGTCACCCAACCGCGGCCGGAGTTGCGCAGCCAACCGGGAACTCCTTGCTCCACGGAAGCATTGCAGAGAACGCGGGTGTTTCCTGCCTCGATCAGCACGGAGCCTTCAGCCATGGCGACAAAACCAGGAGTGATGCGGATCGTTCGAAGCGAATCGGCAGAACGGGCGTCGGGACGGAAGAGTTCAAGCGGCGCGGCAGACATCTCGCGATTATAGAAGACCGTTTTCCTGCGAGCAGTTCCAAAACGGGAATAACGTTCCACTTCAGGAATGGCGAAATCCAGACAAATTCAGGGTTTTCGAGACCTACTGCCTGCATATGGTCCGTTTTGGGAATAGTCAGCCTGCGAACGGTGTGTTGTTCTTGACGGAGTATTGCAGATTCACGAGTGTTGTTCTCGGATAATCAACCACTTAGCCAAGGTTCCCAGTTTGGCACCGAACGTGATTACGGAAGTTGTATCCGGTTGCGTATTGCTTGTGATGTGAATTGGAGTGACGAATGACCGTAGCAGAGCAGAGCAGGACCGTACGGCAGGCAGAGATGATGGCTTCCGCAGCAGGGCGGAGCGCAGTGATTGGGATGGCGATCGATTCGTCGCGGGAGGCACGCAGCCACCAGCGTGTGGGCATCCATACGCAGGGATTGCACGTCCTCGTGGTTGATGATGATTTGGCCGTTCGGCAGACCTGCTGCACCATTGCCGAGGAGATGGGCTGCGCTGTTGTGGGTGCCGGAACCGTGAGTCAGGCGCGGCGGATCCTGAAGCTGAGAAAAGTTGATGTGGTGTTGCTCGACCTGAAGCTCCCTGATGGGGCCGGGCTTGCGCTGCTCGAGCAGGTGAACGCGCTGCATCCGGATACCGCGGTTATTGTGATGACGGCATTCGCAACCGTCTCTTCGGCGGTGGAGGCGATGCGGATCGGAGCTCGGGACTATCTCACCAAGCCCTTTGCATTGGAAGAGTTGACCACCGTCCTCGAGCGAGCCAGCCAGAGAGTTCAGTTCGACCGCGAGAGCCGCCAACTGCGGGAGAGACTGCGGGCACAGGAAGATACGAACGGTCTGGTAGGCAAATCTCCGGAGATGGAGAAGCTTTATAGGATCCTCTCTAAAGTAGCCTTTTCAACGCATCCCGTCCTTATCCTTGGCGAAAGCGGAACCGGCAAGGAGGTGGTTGCGCGGGCGATCCACTTCAACGGCCCCAATGCCGACAAGCCGTTTCTGCCGGTGGATTGCGGATCGCTGGTTCCGAGCCTGATCGAGAGCGAGTTGTTCGGACATGTAAAGGGCGCATTTACCGGGGCCGACCGCGCAAAAGAGGGGCTGCTCTCGTCGGCGGAGGGTGGAACCGTCTTCCTTGATGAGATTGGCGAACTGCCTCTGGACCTTCAAGCGAAGTTGCTGCGGGCCCTGCAGGAGAAGGAGGTTCGTCCGGTCGGCGCAACGCAGGCAAGGCCGTTCTCTGCACGCGTGCTGGCGGCGACCAATCGCGACCTTGCCGGCATGGTCGAGCAGGGCAAGTTTCGCAAGGATCTGTTCTTCCGCCTGAACGTTGTCAATCTGCGGATTCCGCCGCTTCGCGAGCGTAGAGGAGATATCCCTCTGCTGGCCATGCACTTCCTGGAACGGATGGAGAAACAAACGGGCATCGAGCGCATGCTGTCGGATGATTCTCTGCGGTTGATGGCGGATTACGACTGGCCCGGCAATGTGCGCGAGCTTGAGAATGCGATCGAGCGAGCGTGCGCTCTCTCCAGTGGACCAGTCCTCCATCTCGGCGATATGCCGACCCAGCTTCAGGACCTGAAGATGCACCGCGCAGCGGAGGCCGCTGAACAAGCGCTCCTGGTTCAGGCGGAAGCCGAAGCAGGAAACGCAGAGACCGGCGCTGCTAACGGAGGGATCGTCTCTATCGCAGAGCTTGAGAAACAGGCGATCCTCAGCACCATCAAGCAGCTCAACGGCGACAAGCTCCTCGCGGCCAAGCTTCTGGGAATAGGCAAAACCACGCTCTACCGGAAACTGAAGGAGTACGGAGTCGTGGACCTGCAGGGAGAACAGATGGAATAAGGGCTCTGCCGGGAGTGTTAGCACACGCCTGCGCTCGATTGCGCTAGCATCGGAGAAGTTGCGCGGGGAGGAAGTACATGGTGTGTAAGCATCTGGATCAGGTTCGCGACGTGAAGCCTTCCGCAAAAGGCTGTGAAGACTGTTTGAAGATCGGCGGCCGCTGGGTTCACCTAAGGATGTGCCAGATCTGCGGGCATGTTGGTTGCTGCGATTCGTCGCCGAACACGCACGCTACGAAACACTTTCACTCAACGAAGCACCCCATCATGCGCTCCATCGAGCCCGGTGAGGACTGGGGATGGTGCTACGTCGATGAGGTCGAGCTGGACTTCAGCTAAGGCCGGGTGAGATCGCCGGGCAGGTTTTGCTATGCTGGGCTCATCCTTCTCAAAGAGAGTGAGCTACACCATGGCAGATGAGGCAGTAAAGATTACGGTTCGCCCAAATGGTCCGTTGCGGGTCGAGGGTCCAATCTCGTTGACAGACGCAGACGGAAGACACTGGGATTTGACGGGCAAGCCGGCGATCTCGCTTTGCCGCTGCGGAGCAAGCGAGAAGCGTCCGTTCTGTGACGGTTCCCACAACCGGATCGGCTTCCAGTGCTCGGCGTCACCTGCAAACTTAACCTAGATCAGCACGAGTGCCGCCTGGTTCCGCTTGATAAAGCAAGCGGAAGAGGCGGCATTTCCTTCAGAAGCAGGATGCAGACAGATTCGGTTTTGAGGATGGTGTGATGACACGTTTCGCCTGGTCGATGAAGATAGTGCTCGTGATCCTGTTGCTGCCTGCCTTGATGGCCGAGGCGCATCCACCACAGCAAGATCCGCAAGCGATCACGTTGCCGGCAACCAGGTTGACCGAATACGTAGGCCAGTACCGTGGCTCGATGGAGCCCGATGTCGTGGACGCTGTCACCGTGAGCGACAGTACGTTGCATATCGAAGGCGAGCGAATGCAGCGCATGGAGCTGATCCCTGAGTCGCCGGATCACTTCTTTGTACCCGGAACTCCGCTGCGCGTGACCTTTACGCGGGACTCGAGTGGAAAGGTGGTGGATCTGACGACCTCGATGACGGGGCCGCGAGGAAGCGGGAATTCTGTCACGATGGTTCGATTCAGCGACAAGCCCGCGGAGTTGAATCATTTTCGCCACTACACGCGTAGCGAAGCGATGGTTCCCATGCGCGACGGAGTCAAGCTTCACCTGGTCATCCTGCGGCCGCAGGGATCAGAGAACGAAGGTCCGGCACTGCCCTTTCTCATGGAGCGAACCCCTTACGGTGTCGATGGCGAGAGCTCTGTAAGCATCAATGCCTCCAAACCTGAACTGGCGC
>DASTSJ010000107.1:0-11240 GCA_035760765.1 Edaphobacter sp.
CGCGACTTCCCTCTAAAAAGTCTCGGCCATCAGCAGCATCTTCGGAAAAAGCCTTCTTTAATCCCCATCGGCCCATCTCAGCTCCACGGCAAGGCAGGAAATTGTGCAGTCTTCCCATTGTACGGACCCATCGTCCTGGCCTGTAAACTTTAGGTATGGAAGTTCTCTTTGGCCTCCACCCCATCGAAGAGGCCATTCGCGCTGGCTCTGGCCGTCTCGACCGCATCTCGATCGCCCGCGAGCGCCGCGACGCCCGGCTGGAGAAGATCGCCGCTTTAGCTCGTTCCGCTGGCATCCGCGTATCCAGCGAGCCTCGCGACCAGCTCACCCGTGCGGCCAAAACCGATGCGCATCAAGGAGTTGTGGCCTTTCTGCGCGACCGGGCTTTCCTCTCCATCGAGGACCTTCTCGTCCCCCCGGCCGACGGTCATCACCGCTTCTTCCTCGCGCTCGACAGCATCGAAGACCCCCACAACCTCGGTGCGCTGCTCCGTACCGCCGACGGAGCCGGGGTCGATGGCATTCTCGTGCCGGAACGGCGGAGCGCTCCGATCACCCCGACCGTCGCTAAAACCTCCGCCGGCGCCTCCGAGCACGTCCGCATCGCACGGGTCACCAATCTCGTCCGCTCTCTCGAACAGATGAAGAAGGCAAATATTTGGGTGATCGGGCTCGATGAACGCGGGACGCCCGACTATACGGACTTCGACTTCACCTCCGACTGCGTTCTTGTGCTCGGGCGCGAGGGTGCCGGACTGCACGATCTGGTCAAAAAGACCTGCGACCACCTGCTGCGCATCCCTATGGCCGGAAAGGTCTCCTCCCTCAACGTCTCCGTGGCGGGAGCAGTCGTCATGTACGAGGCCATGCGCCAGAGGCGAGCCGCATCCGTCCAACCCGTGACCACTTCGGCGCCTGCAGCCCCCAAAAGGCGCAAGGGTCTGGGCAGTATCTGAATGATTTTTACTCCTTTCAGCTCCTCCGTCCGCTTCACTCGCCCCCCATCTTTACTCGCTGGAGCCGCGGTGCTCACCTGCCTGCTGGCGAGCACGGCCTTGGCCCAGGCTCCGAAAGCATCAACCTCGAACCGGCAGGGCGAAGTCCTCTTCCATCGCAACGAAGAACAGGCTCCCCGGGCAGCGTCCCGAAGTGCGAAACCCGGCCGTACGCCGCAAAAAGAAGTCGACGCCATCACCAGCGCAGAGCGCTCCGCCATCGAGTTCACCGCATGGGACCTCGACCTTCACCTTGAGCCCGCGACCTCGCATCTGGCTACCCGCGCCCGCCTTACCGTGCGGAACATCTCGAAGGCCCCCATCTCCCAGCTCACGCTGCAGCTCTCTTCCACGCTTCACTGGGAGAGCCTCTCGGCCCCCATCCCGGTCACCTTCACAGAGCACGTACTCCCCACCGACGCCGACCATACCGGCCAGATGACCGAGGCACTGGTCCATCTTTCGCAGCCCATCCCGCCAGGTTCCTCCCTCACGTTGACAGGGTTCTACTCCGGGACGATCACCGCCTCGGGAGAACGCCTCACTCGCATCGGTGCGCCTTCGACGGAGGCCGCCCAGGCCGACTGGGACAGCATCTCGTCCGGCATGGTGGCTCTGCGCGGATTCGGGAATGTCCTCTGGTATCCGGTATCGTCACCTGCTTTCTTCCTGGGCGATGGAGCAAAACTCTTTCAGGCGATCGGCCTCTCCCGCCTGCAGGAGCAGAACGCCAGCTTTCGGCTCCGTCTGACAGTTGAGTATGTGGGCGAGGCGCCGGTCGATGCCTTCCTCAACGGCCATCGCCAGCCCCTGAATAACGTCTCCGAAGAGCCAAACACTCCGGTCGTCAACTCCCATGGCGTCGCCACGGCCGAGTTCCCCGCTTCTCCACTTGGCTTCCGTGTGCCCAGTCTCTTTGTGACCTGGCAGAACCTGCGGCCCTCCGACAACCAGCTCCTTCAGGTCGCGACCATACGTCCGGAAGCCATCGCACCCTATACCGCCGCGTCCAATGATGTCGCTCCGCTTCTGCGCGACTGGCTCGGACCCACTCCCCTGAAGCCCCTCGTTCTGATCGATCACGCAGGTCAGCCGTTTGAGGATGATGCCTTCCTCGCGGTTCCGCTCTCTGCCACCGACGCCCGCCAGATCACACCCGCCATGGTGCACTCGCTTGCCCACGCGTGGTTCCGGTCCTCGCTTCCCTGGCTCAATGAAGGAGTTCCTCAGTTCATCTCCTTGCTCTACACGGAGAGCGTCGATGGCCGGGACAAGTCCTTGGCCGAACTGCGCCAGCTGATCAACCCCCTGACCCTGGTCGAGCCCGAAGCTACCGCTCCCACCGAAACTAACCAGCCCCGGCCGTCTGCGGAGGTCAGCAGCTCTTCCAGCAGTTCCTCCTCCATCTCCGCCGAACCTGATCCCAACGCTCCCCCCACCGCTTTGCCTTCGACACTCCCGCCGCCGCAGGGCACCCCTGGCCAGAGCCTGATCGCAGCCCATGACGAGGTGTACTACCGCGCAAAGGCGGCTGCCGTCCTCTGGCTCCTGCGTTCCACCGTCGGCGACGTTCCTTTCAAGCGCGCTCTCCAGACCTACCGCGAAGAGGTACGCCACGCCGATCCCAGGACCCCGGAAGACCCTCGCGCGTTTCAGCGGGTGCTGGAAGCCGCCAGCCACAAGGACCTCTCCACCCTCTTTGACGACTGGGTCTACAACGACCGCGGACTGGCCGATCTCTCCATCGTGAACGTCACTCCGCGCGATCTGCCGGCCCGCAACGGCAAGGGCGTCAGCTGGCTGGTGGCTGTCGAGATTCACAATGCCGGAGCGGTCAATGTCGACGTGCCCGTGACGGTCCGCTCAGGAACACTGACCTCCACGCACCGCGTCAATGTGCCTGCTCACTCCAACGTCTCCACGCGAATCGTCTTCGAAGGGGTTCCACAGGAGGTACAGGTCAACGACGGCACCATCCCCGAGACGGCCGAGCCGATCCACATATGGAAGCTGTCCATTCAACCTTCCACCAACGGATCTTTGCTCCGCTGATTCATGGGATTGAGCAGCTATCTGCATCAAATAAAATAGCTTAGGGTATCCCGTATTGCGCCTGCCGGACTGCTCCCCTAAACTCCCCTGAGAGAGTCGAATATCCACGTGCTTTTTTCCAACAAAACAACGGCATTTTTACTGGTCGCAGCTTGCCTGAGCGCACCTGCGCTCCTGGCCCAGTCCTCGAGTTCCTCCAGCTCCTCCAGCTCTTCGAACCCGCAGTCCTCGTCGTCACTTGAGAACGACCAGAAGGTAGCCGCCCGGCCCAACGTGGGTCAGCCGGAGGCTGGCGGAGCCGCCATCTCGCTGGAGACCAGTGAGCCCCTCTTCGACCTCGCCGCTGCGCTCAACGCCTGCGGGTACGATGCCGACCTCGAAAACTCCGCCCCGGTCCGTAAGGCCATTCGCGATGAGATCAATCAGGCGCTTGCCGCCGCGAGCCCCGCTGCCCGGGATCATCGCGACGCGCTCTGCGGCTATATTCGCGCGCACAAATTGGCCGATCCCGGCCTGAATCTCGCGCAGTACATCTCGCTCTCGCTCTATCTCAATCCACCGCCGCAGCTCACCCCCACGGCGGACGAGACGCAGCTTCCGCCGGACTCCACTCAGGTGGTCAATATTCTTCCCTTGCTGCGTAGCTTTGCCGACGACATTAACCTGCACACCATCTGGGTGACGCATCATGCGGACTATGAGGCCCTGGTCCAGAAGGTCCACGACCCTCTTACCAAGTCCGTTCTCGATACCAATATCTATCTTCATCTGCCCGTCTCGAGCTATGATGGGCGCCGCTTTCTAGTCGTGCTTGAACCCATGCTGTCGCCTGCGACCACTAATGCGCGTATCTACGGCACCGACTACATCGTCGTCGCCTCTCCGTCCGGAGATCCGCTCGGTCAGGTCCACATGGACGAGATTCGCCACACCTATCTTCACTACGAGATTGAGCCGATGGTCTACGCGCGAGCCAGCGCAATGGATCGTCTGTTGCCGCTGCTGAAGGCCGTGCAGGATGCTCCGCTCGACTTCACCTATAAGTCCGATATCTCCGCCTTCATCACGGAGAATCTGATCAAGGCGGTGGAAGCTCACACCATGGACACCGGCTTCTCAAAGCCAAAGCGCCCAAGCCAGGTGCGCCAGCGCTCCGATATGACTGGTTACGAAGCCGCAGTCACCCAATGGGAGCGGCAATCCGAGGCCGTCCGCCGCAAACAGGTCGATCTCGATATCCGCCAGGGCTGGGTGCTCGCCGGATACTTCTACGACAAGCTCACCCAGATGGAGAAAGACGGCGTCAGCCTGAAAGAGGACATCGCCGAGATGGTCTACGGGATGGACGTCGACCGTGAAAAGCACGCGGCCGAGCAGGTCGCCTTCCTTCCCGAGGGAAGCCATGACTTCGTCAAACGCGCTCCCCGCCAGCCGAAGGGCCTGGAACTGGCGGAGATGAAGCTGATGAAAGGGGACGTGGACGGCGCCAGCATGATGGCCGACGAGGCTCTCAAAGCGAACCCCAACGATCCCCAGGCCAACTATCTGGCCGGACGCGTGGAGCTGGTCCAGGGCGATCCTGAGGCCGCTCTTACCCACCTCAACAAGACCCTGAACCTCGCGAAAGATCCGCGCACCCTCGCATGGACCCATATCTATCTCGGCCGTCTCTACGACGTCGCCCGCGATCCTGAGCACCCCGACCAGGAGCATCCCGAGCGCACCAAGGCCATCGCTGAGTACAAGGCTGCCCTGGCCGTCCGCGACTCCCAACCCGATACCAAAGCCGCCGCCGAAAAGGGCTTGAAAGAGCCGTTTCTTCTTCCCCGGCGCGCCGAAGACAACGACAACGAACCCCTCGATCCCAGTGGCAAAGCAGAGAAGGACGCCTATCGACCATCATCGCCCCAATGAGTACCTGCAACCGCCTTTGGAGCGTCCAACATTTCGGTACAGTTAACTGCCGAGAGAGGATGTAATGCCGACGCGCCGCAGAAAGACCGCACGTGAGCAATCGAGCGAGACACCTACTCCTCCATGGGACCATCATTTTCAGCGTCCCGAACTGCTGACCCTCGCCCTGACCCATCGTTCTCTCGCCTACGAGACGAATCCCGAGACGCTGCTCGATCCCGCCAGCGACAACGAGCAACTGGAGTTCGTTGGCGATGCCGTCCTTGGGCTCGCCGTGGCAGAGAGCCTCTACCGACGCTTTCCAAACTCGCGAGAGGGAGAGCTGACCCGTCTGCGCGCCTCTCTTGTCAGCCGACGCCACCTCGGATCGGTAGCGCAGCGGATCGGGCTTGGCGACATGCTTCGGCTGGGCCGCGGCGAGGAGCAGAGCGGCGGACGCCAGAAACCAGCCCTTCTGGCAAACGCATTGGAGGCGGTGATCGCCGCACTCTATCTCGACGGAGGCCTCGAGGTCGCCCGCACCTTTATCGAGCGCTGCATTATCGAGCCGTCTCTGCCTGCGCTGCAGGGTGCGCTCGACTCCGGCAACACCTTCAGCGGCGCCATCGGCGACCACAAATCCGCTCTTCAGGAGTACCTGCAGGCCATCGGCTCCGGTCAGCCCCAATACGTTCTCAAGTCCCAGACCGGACCCGATCATCAGAAACTCTTCTCAGTCGAGGTCCGCATACCCGACGGCCAGGGCGGCTCTCGCGCTCTTGCCGAGTCCGAAGGAAGTACGAAGAAACAGGCGCAACAGCGCGCCGCCCGCATCGGCTTCGAACGCCTGCAGGCCGAACGCCAACTGGCGGATACGCTGGTCGAACCGGTTGCCGCGAAGGGCCGCCGCCACGCTGGAGCGGTCCGATGAGTACTCCCGCCCTGACGCCGGCTCCGGCCCGTCCGGGCGACGGCGGGACCCCCCTGTGTCCCGCTTTACCCTCCCTGGATCAAAGCTCACAGGAAAGCCAGCAGCCTCCTCCACCCGGAGTGCTTCCCGCCGTTCAGTCGCTCCTGACCATCATCGTGATCGCCGTCTTCATGGTCACCTTCACGGTCCAGCCCTTCCGCATTCCATCCGGTTCCATGGAGCCCACACTCCTGATCGGCGACTTCCTTCTGGTCGATAAAGAGATCACGGCAGACGCCGCCGACTCTATCATCCTGCCGCCCGCGACCATTCATCGCGGAGACGTAGTCGTCTTCCACTTCCCGGTCGATCCCACCATCAGCCTCGTCAAACGCGTCGTTGGGATTCCCGGCGACCACATTCGCCTTCGTGCCGGACATGTCTACGTGAACGGCCTGAAGCTCGACGAGCCGTACGCGATTTATCGGCCTGCCGGACCAGACAACTTCCGCGACAACTTTCCGCGGCTGCAGAACGCCGACCCTGCCATCGACTCGCGCTGGTGGATGCAAATGCGCAGGCTGATCGACGACGGTGAACTGATCATCCCGGCGAACAACTACTTTGTCCTTGGCGACAACCGCAACGACAGCGAGGACAGCCGCTACTGGGGTTTCGTCCCGCGCGAAAAGATCGTAGGCCGACCCTTGATGGTGTACTTCTCCCTGCGGCAGCCCGGCTCGAACGACTACGTCCTTCCTCGCGCTGCAGGAATCACGCTCAGCCACCCTGAAAAAGACTCCAGCGCACTTCACTTTGCCCGCTGGAATCGTATCCTGCGCATTATTCGATAGCGCGTGTCCTGAGAAAACTCTCTCAGAAGAGATCGCTTAAAAATCGGCCCGGTGTTCCTAAACGGATCTGAGGCTTATTCGCTTTATCTCGCGGGTGGCGCAGCGCTGGTGACTGCCTGCGCCTGCTCAACCGGGGTTCTCGCTCCGCTTAATCCCGCCTCGTACTTGGCCACGCCTTTGTATAGGCTCTCAGCCACGCGCTGCCGATAATCCGGCTCCCGAAGCTGCTGGGCATCTTTAGGATTCGTCACAAACGAGATCTCCGCCAGGATGGACGGCATATTCGCGCCAATCAGCACCACAAACGGCGCCTTCTTTACGCCTCGGTTCTTCAGCCCGGTATTGCCGCGCTCCAGGCCAGCGTAGAGGTTCTGCTCAACGTCTGAAGCAAACTCCCGCGACTCGTCGATCTTCTCTTTCAGCGCAATCTTCTTCACCAGATCGCTCAACTGATAGACCGACTGATCGCTTACTGCGTTCTCACGCGCGGCTACCTGCAGGGCATCCGGCTGCGAGGTGAAGTTCAGGTAGTAGGTCTCAACGCCGCGTGCACTGGCATCACGGGATGAGTTCGCATGGATCGAAAGAAAAAGATCTGCCTGCGCCTTGTTGGCAATCGCCGTCCGTGTCTCCAGCGGGATGAACGTATCGTCCGAGCGCGTGTAGATGATCTCCGCGCCCAGCCGCTCGTGCAGCAGCTTACCCAGCCGCAGTGCAACATCGAGCACCACATCCTTCTCTTCCAGACCATCCACCCCGATCGTTCCCGAGTCGTGGCCGCCATGGCCGGCGTCGATCACAATTCTCCCGATCTTCAGACCCAGCGCACGTACAAGCGATGTCTGGCCGTCGGCCGTAGGTACTGCCGCCCGCGCTGGGGCGGCATCGTCCGCCACCTGGTTTGCAGCGCGGCGTGCTCTGCGCGATGTACCTGAGCCTCCCGACTTCGCGGGTATAACTGCGATCGGCTTCGACGTGGGCAGCCGGGTCGCTTCCTGCCTGCCCGGCTGATGGCTCAGATCCGCCACAGCAGCGCTCGACTCCCTGCTGCTGGTCGCCACTGAATCGGGAACTGGATGCCGCGAAGTAGCCACCTGCTCAGGCTCAGTCCGGGGAGCAGGAACGCTGGAAGGCTGCTCTTTCCTCTGGGGAGTTACAACCGGTGCAGGCTCCTGCGCACCGGCCACCTGCGACCGTACATTGCTGCCATGGATGTCGATGATCAGCCGATACGGATTGGGCAACAGAAAGGCCGAATACTCTGTCACGTCATTGACGTCGAGTACGACGCGGGTGATGTCGTTTGAAAACTGAGCCGCGCGAACCTGCTTCAGGAAGCCATCATCGGTAACAGTGAACGTCTTGCTCACAAGAGACTGCGCCAGACGCGTGCCGTGCAGGTCGAAGTAGATGCGATCGGGATTGGGGACCCGCGCCGCCTCGTACGTCACATCGTCACCCAGGTCGATCGCGACCCGCGTGTAGTTCGGAGTCGACCAGTGACGGATCCCGGTCACCTGGGCCAGTCCGCCGCCGTGCCTCTCGGCCGCTGCAATGTGAGAGATGGCAGGCTGTGGGTTCGGCGTCTCGGCTTGCTGCACCACACTCCCGGCCGCTTCCAACGTCCGTGATGGCTTGCGAAGATTACCCGTCTCTGCTGCCGTTGTCGGCATCGGAGAAAAAGACGAAGCGCGATCCGCCTGGTGCGAGGTCTCTTGCGCCGGACCAGGGTCGGTCTTCGTCTCTGCGCGTGAAATCTCTTCGCGCGAAGCGGTCTTCGCCAGCCGAGACTGTCTGCCGAGCTTTGCACTGTCAGCGGTCCGATTCGAAGAGGCCGGTGTGGCAAGTGAGGCAAGCGCTGCTTTGGCTTCGTCGACACGAGCGTTGCCCGGATACAGCTTTACGAATAGCTGATACTTCTCTCGCGCTGCCGCTTCGTCACGCAGATCGTTCTCGTAGATCTGTCCTTCCGCCAGCAAAGCGCCCATGCGAAAGGAGCTGCCGGGATATTGTTTCCGCAGAAATTCATACTGACCGACTGCATTCTGGAGACTCTTCTCATCCTTCAGATCGCGGCCCTGAGCGGCCAGCAGCTCTGCAACGGAGTTGACCGCGGCTGCAGCGTATCGGCTCCCGGGCTCCTCGTGGTAGATCGCGCGGAAGAGGTCCAGGGTGCGCTGATAGTCCTCACGTGTGCGCTCCCGGGCAGGCTTTGCTTCCAGCGCCTCGCGGCTCTGGGTCGCCCTCTCCCACGGTGACAGCACCACCGCATGTCTGACTCCGGACGCGGTCCGGGTTCGCGACGCGAAGCCGCCCGCCACCGCTGTACAGCTCAAACCGGCCGCGCAAACGGCACACCAGACCCCTACCCTACGCACTTTGCTGCACACAGACATGCAAACCCAGTTTAAGAGGCTCATCCGCATGCTCTTACGGTGAAAACACGCGCAGGTACTTCCCGCGATACTCCCACGAAAAACTGCGACTTGAGGACATATCTTCCTGATCGTCTGAAGGAGCAGGACTTAGGCAAGATCCGCCTGCTCCAGCAGGAACCGCAGCAGCGTATGCTCCGCCCAGTACCCGTCGTAGTCTGTCGCCGGATCAGGCGCAGCCAGGAAGGCACAGTGCCCCCCATGAGAGGTCTCAAGCAACCGGATATGGGGATTTCCGGCAATCTTCTGCCGGCTCTCCGGCAGCAGACGGATAAAGGGATCATCTGCCGCATTCAGAATCAGGGTCGGAACCGCGATGCTCTCCAGCACACGTGCGCTGGCAGCACGATGGTAGTAATCGTCCGCCCCTGCGAACCCGGAGTAGAACGAGTTGATACGCTCGTCGAAGTCTCGGATAGAGCCTATCCTGTCAGCCCGTGCAGGATCATAAACGTGAGGAAAAAGCGCGACCTTGCGTCGATAACGCGCCAATAGGGCGCGTAAAAACTTGATCTCGTAGACGCGGTTCTGCGGGGCATGAAGTGCATCGGCCGACGGCGCGAGGTCGACAACCGGAGAAACCCCGATCACAGAGCGCAGCGCGCGCGGAGCGGAGCGGCCCAATTCGCCCGCCAGCTTCAGAACGAGGTTCCCACCCATCGAATATCCGATCAGAGCGATGGATGTAAGGCCGTAGAGATCCGTGAAGTGCCGCATCACCGCGCCGACATCGCCGGACAGCCCGGAGTGGTACAGCGTGGAGCTGAGAGCCTCCGTTCCCCCGCAGTTGCGCATATTCATGCGAACGACATTGGCCCCTGCCTGCCAAAGCTTGTTGGCATTGCCGATCACGTACTGCGAGTCGGAAGAGCCCTCCAGTCCGTGCACAATAATCGCCGTTGGACGACCGGCACGAATCTCTTCCGGCTGCCAGTGACAGTCGCAGCGCACACGGCTGCCCACCTGGCCGTCGATCCCGCGAGCGACCTCCACCAGCACCGTTTCCGCCGGTGGAAGCGAGTTCTTCCTACGCAGAAAGTTGCCGACGATCGTCTGCAGGTGCCCGTTACGAACGAAGCGCCGCGGCACAAACTCAATCGAGTGGGCCGCAATCTGTGCGATGGCTTCCTTTGTGCTGCTCACGGGTGCTCCATCCTCCCAGCCACACCTTGCAGGAACGAGACAGCATTCAGCGCTCCGGTCGGCTTGTCCTCATGCCTGAAGTAGACATACACATCACGCCCCGCAGCGGCCAGAGCAGTGAAGCGCTCGGCAAATCCGGCGATCTCCTTCGGCTTGTACGCACCTGTGCGACGAAGACGAAAACTGGCGATTCTCCGCGATGTGTGCACCTCCGGCGTCGTAAGCTCATCGGTATCCGCAACGCAGAGTCCGGCATCGTGGGCGTGGAGAATGTCGAAGACCTGCTCCGTCAGCCAGGATTCGTTACGGAACTCGAAGGCTACGGCGGGTGTTCCTGAGCCCTGCAGTGCAGGAGCCGCAAGAAAACGCTCCAACCGATCAACATCTGCCTTCAGATTTGGAGGAAGCTGAAACAGCAGCAGCCCCAACCGGCCAGCCTGGCGCACCGGTTCCAGTATCGAAAGAAAGCTGGCAATATCCGCCTCACAGTTGATCAGTCGCTTGATGTGCGTGATTCGCTGCGGAGCCTTGAAGCTGAACCGGAAGAACTCCGGAGTAGCGGCCATCCATCCTTCGAGCATCGTCGCTGTAGGAAGGGCGCGAAACGTGTAATTAACCTCAACCGAGTTGACGCGACGGGAGTAAAACTCCAGAAACCGCTTCGCCGGGGTGTCTTCCGGATAGAACTTCGGTTTCCACGTAGGGTAGGCCCACCCAGAGGTTCCAGCGAAGATGTGTGCAGAGGCTGCGCGGGCGGCCGTGTCACTTGCCGGAAGCGTTACTTGTGCAGATTGGGCCACGGCACAGGAAGGAAGACGATACGGTCGAAACCCCAGAAATCCAATCTGTTGAAGGATAGTTTGGGGCGGCTAGTGGGGTTCGAACCCACGACATCCGCTGCCACAGAGCGGCGTTCTGCCACTGAACTATAGCCGCCGTATCAGTTCTAATTGTAGCA
>DASTSJ010000108.1:0-7348 GCA_035760765.1 Edaphobacter sp.
GTAGGCCCCGCTCGCGTCTTCCTCACAGAAGAGAGTGCAATCGCCGCCATCAAGGACGGCCGCATCGGCAAGGGCGATGTCGTCGTCCTCATCTGCGGCGGCCCAGCAGGGGCGGGCATGCAGGAGGTCTACCAGATCACCTCTGCCCTTAAGAACCTTCCCGACTGCAAACACGTCGCCGTCCTCACCGACGCACGCTTCAGCGGAGTCTCCACCGGAGCCTGCATCGGTCACATCTCACCCGAGGCGCTGGCCAACGGCCCCATCGGCCGCATCAACGATGGCGACATCATCGAGATCTTCATCGATCGTGAAGCTCTGCATGGCACCGTCAACCTCATCGGGTCCGGCGAGGAGCGCTTCTCTCCCGAAGAGGGCGAGCGCCGTCTGCAAATGCGCTCTCCCCGCGCCGATCTCGCGCCACACCCGATGCTCCCCACCGAGACACGCCTCTGGGCCGCACTCACCCACGCCAGCGGAGGCATCTGGGGCGGCTGCGTCTATGACACAGATTCGATTCTTCAGCGCCTGGAGAATGGCGCTAGCAAATCTGAAAACTTCACTCCAACCCTCAAGGAAGCAAGATGAAGCTCTATCGCACAAAGAACGGTTTCTATGCTGAAGAAGGTGGCTCTTACTACGGGATCAACACCTCCAACTGGGACGCGCTGATCGCCAGCCCCGACGTCTACCAGCAGGTCAAAGCCGCACTCTCCGACAAGGCTGTCTCCGCTCCTTCACCAGCCGATCTCCTCGCTCCCGTAGGCAGCCAGGAGATCTGGGCCGCGGGCGTCACCTACTTCCGCAGCCGCGATGCCCGCATGGAAGAGTCGAAAGACGCTGGCGGCGGAACCTTCTATGATCGCGTCTATCAGGCCGAACGCCCCGAGCTCTTCTTCAAGGCCACCGCTCACCGCGTCGTCGGTCCCCATCAGCCGGTTCGCGTTCGCTCCGACGCAAAGTGGTCGGTGCCCGAACCCGAGCTTACGCTGCTCGTCAGCTCAGCCGGAACCATCACCGGCTACACCATCGGCAACGACATGAGCTCGCGCGATATCGAGGGCGAGAACCCGCTCTATCTTCCACAGGCAAAGGTCTACGACGGAAGCTGCGCTATTGGTCCCGCTCTTCTGCTCAGCTCCGACCCGCTGCCGCGCACCACTGCAATCCAGATTGAGATCGAACGCACCGGCTCGGTAGCCTTCTCCGGTACAACCACCCTGGCCGAGCTCAAGCGCGACCCTAAGCTTCTGGTCAGCTATCTCTTTCGCGACAACAGCTTCCCCAACGGAGCGCTCCTCATGACGGGGACCGGGATCGTTCCCGCCGACGACTTCACGCTCCTCAGCGGAGACACCGTGCGGATCACCATCGATGGTATTGGCACCCTCGAGAATCCTGTCGCTTAGCCTTCGGGGTCTCCTGTGGGGTGCTTATAGATGGCCAGGGGGGAGGAAGTTTTCTGCCTCCCTCTTCCAAAGTGTCATCCTGAGCAAGCTTCTCGCAGCCTTATCGCGAGAGGCGCAGTCGAAGGATCTGCGGTACGGGATGCTGGTCGAGCCAGCACAGCACAAGAAGCAACCATCGACTGGGTGGAGCGGCAAAAGACCAGTCTCTGCCAACATTTCCCGGAGGTGTCATCCTGAGCGAAGCTTCTCGCTGTCTTATCGCGAGAAGCGCAGTCGAAGGATCTGCGGTACGGATGCTGGTCGAGCCAGCATCCCACAGGGCACTCACGAAACACTTACGAGCGTGTAAGCGTCCCATTCATCAGCCGCATAATCCCCAGCTCATTCTTCCGCTTCAGCTCCACCGGCAGCAGCGCATCCGGACAGTCCTGGTAGCAAACCGGCCGCACAAACCGCTCAATCGCCTTCGTCCCCACTGAAGTCGTGCGCGTGTCCGAAGTAGCAGGATAAGGCCCGCCATGCACCATCGCATGGCACACCTCCACGCCCGTCGGATAGCCGTTGAACAGCACGCGTCCTACCTTCGTCTCCAGCACTCGAATCAGCTCCGCCGCACCGGCGATGTCATCTTCCGTTCCATGGATCGTTGCTGTCAGGTGTCCGTGAAGCTTCTCCGCCGCGGCGATCAGGTCGTTCTTTTCGCCGTACTCAATCAGCAGCGTCGTCGGCCCGAAGATCTCCTCTTCCAAAGCCTTACTCGCAAGAAAATCCTTCAAGGCCACCTCGAACACCGTCGCCGGAACCGCAGCCGCCTGCTTATCGGCAGCCTTTCCTTCTCCTGCAACCAGCTTCGCTTCGCTATGCTTCGTGCGCTCTTCGACGGCTCCGCTGTACTTCGCTGCAATGCCCAGTGTGAGCATTCCCTGGTTGCCCAGCGCATCCACACCCTCGCGAAGCTGTTGCCCGAAGCTCGCCATCTCTGACGCTGGTCCAAACACCAGCCCGGGCTTCGTGCAGAACTGGCCCGACCCCAGCGTGAACGATCCCTGCAGCCCCTTCGCCAGAGCCTCGCGGCGCTCCTTCATCGCTCCCGGCAGGATAAACAGCGGATTCGTGCTGCCCATCTCCGCATAGCATGGAATCGGCTCTTCGCGCTCTGCAGCAAGACGCATCAGCGCCTTGCCTCCGTTCTGCGAACCCGTAAACGCCACTGCCTTGATGCCCGGATGTTTCACCAGCGCCACGCCCACTTCAACACCGGCGTCAAACAGCAGCGAAAACACACCAGCAGGCAGACCACTTCCTACAACCGCCTTCTGAATGGCACGCCCCACCAACTCGCTCGTTCCCGGATGCGCCGGATGCGCCTTCACCACCACCGGGCAGCCAGCCGCCAGCGCAGATGCCGTATCGCCACCCGCAACAGAGAACGCCAACGGAAAGTTACTTGCGCCAAAGACCGCGACAGGCCCCAGCGGCCTCAGCATCGAGCGAATGTCCGATCGTGGCAGCGGTTTCCGCTCCGGATCAGCCTCATCGATCCGCGCATCCACCCACGACCCCTCTTCCACAACATCGGCAAACAGCTTCAGCTGCCCGGTCGTCCTCCCCAGCTCACCCTCCAGCCGAGGCAATGGCAACCCTGTTTCGAGATTCGCTCGCTCGACGATCGCGGCCTTTTGCTCCCCCAGCGCATCCGCAACCCTGCGCAGAAAAGCCGCGCGCTCTTTCGCTGGCCGCGACGAATAAGGAAAAAACGCCGCCGTCGCAAGCGCGACGGCCTCCTCAATCTGCTTCCCTGTAGCGGCATGGAACACCGGCTCAATCTCCTGCCCGGTCGCAGGATTCACACCTTTGAACGTCGTCTGCCCCGGCGTCGCCGCACCCTCTCCAACCAGCGAAAGCCCTGACAACGAGATCTCCATGACTGACATACTCAGGCTCCTCTGCTTTGCCACGTGTCCAAAGAATTCGTAATGCGGTCCGCGCTTTGCGAAAAAGCGTAAGCAGTCCGACACAAGGCGTGACCAGTGTAAATCAGCCAGAATCAACGAACCCTCAGTGGCTAACCCCTTACCGAGCCACGTTTCCTTTTTCCCTCTGATTCGTGCAAACTCGATGCATGGTTCGTGTAGGCGTTGATGAAACTCTCTCTTCAGAGCTGCTGACGGACTTTCCACCCGAAGCAAAGATCGTTCGCATTCCTCGCCACTCCAGCAGCGAACACGAAGTCGATTTCTGGATCCTCCCGTTCGCCCGCAAGGACGCCGCACAGACCTTCGAGCGTCTGCACGGCGTCAAGGTTGTCCAGGCCATGATGGCCGGCGTCGACTGGATCCTTCCCTGGCTCCCGAAAGGCATCACCCTCTGCGACGGCCGCGGAATCCACGACATCTCCACCTCCGAGTGGGTGCTCAGCGCCATCCTCGCCTCGCTCAAACGCATCCACATCTATCGCGACATGCAGAACCGCCAGGAGTGGGGCGGCCAGGCCTCCGTGCGCGACGGTTTCGTCAACGAAGGCGGCGTACAGGTCGGCCAATACCGCATCCTCAGCGAAGACCTCGCAGGAAAAACCGTCCTCATCGTCGGCTACGGCTCGATCGGCAGCTCCATCGAATCACGCCTCGCGCCCTTCGGCGTCTCTGTCCTGCGCGTCGCCAGAAGCGCCCGGCAAGACCCGCACGTTCACCCAGTCTCCGAGCTTCATGAGCTTCTGCCCCAGGCCGACATCGTCGTCGCTATTGTGCCCTTCACCGCTGAAACCGATAAGCTCTTCGGCGCGCGCGAACTTAGCCTGATGAAGCCGGGCGCTCTGCTCGTCAACGCCGCTCGCGGACCTGTCGTCGACACCGCCGCTCTGCTCGATGCTCTCAACCAGCATAGGATCCGCGCTGCGCTGGACGTGACCGACCCCGAACCGCTACCACCCGATCATCCCCTCTGGTCGGCCCCCAACTGCCTGATCACTCCGCATATCGCGGGTTCCACGCCGGAGTTTATCCGCCGCGCCTTCCGCTTCGGCTCTGCACAACTGCGACGCTACATTGCGGGAGAACCACTGGAGAACGTCGTCAGCTCCGCTGGTTACTAGAACGCAGAGCAAAGGCCGCGTCAGGCATCTTCTGGCGCGGCCAATTCTATCGATGAGTCTGAAGCAGATTACGGAACAGCTAAACTACATGCGGCGGACGCGGGGCATGCGAGGAAGGTCTTCGTCATACTCGCCTTCTTCCTCCTCCTCATCCTCGTCCTCATCTTCGTAGTAGCCTTCGTCCTCTTCATCCTCATCTTCGTCTTCTAGATCTTCTTCGTCGTCGTCGTCGTCCTCGAACTCCTCGTCGTCCTCGTCTTCATCTTCCTCTTCATCGTCATCTTCGTACTCGTCGTCTTCATCTTCCGCGTCGTCTTCCTCGTCTTCATCCTCGTAGTCTTCATCATCATCATCCACACTGCGTGCGGCTGCGATGAGCTGTTCGAAGGACAGCGGTTCAAGCGAAGCAAACATGCTCAGATCAATGGGGCGAAGTGATTCGATGATTTCTGTCGTTATGGGCTCGGTGGCCATAAACTTTTCTCCTGTTCGCACTATTGTATTGGGGTAGGATGCACGGAACGACAAAAGGTAATCGCGAAATTTAGTGAATTTCAGATTGCTCCGGCTAAAGACGTAACCGCACCTCCTGAAGAACGTTTAGCCTCCTTACGGCTCTGATCTTTATCTCTCCCCCAACCGTACTGTCTCAAAACGGATCAGGTGACTCAATACGGCTCACTTCAGACGAAGAAGTAAGGGTACTTCGGAGTCTGCTGATGAGACGTCTGCCCCTGCGCTGCCGTAAGCTATGCGTCCTGCTCGGAATCTGTCCCTTGCTCTGCCCATCCGTCAGCCGGGCCCAAACAGTAACACCACCTCCGCTCACCCTTGAAGACGCCCTGCACCAGATGTCAGACGTCGCAGGCATCATCTTCGTTGGCGAAGTCACCGCCGTACGTGAGAAACCAGGCCAGCAGGGCGTCTCCGGCATCGTCGAGATCGACTTTCGTATCGACCAGGCCGTGAGAGGCTGCACCGCCGGATCCACCTACACCCTACGTGAATGGGCGGGCTTGTGGGAGGCAGGCGACCAGCGTTACCGCATCGGACAACGCCTGCTCATGATGCTCCACGCCCCTTCCGCCTCCGGCATGTCGTCTCCTGTCGATGGCATGACTGGCGCTATCCCCATTCTCCCGTCTGTCACCATGGCGTCCGTCTCCAGCACTCAGATGCTCGCAAGCGCCAGCGCGGCTACTCCGTCGCTCATCGCCGATCTGCGGTGGATCGCCGCCCAGCTCGCGCGGCCCACTCCCTTCCTGTTATCGAGCTCACAGGTCACCGCGCAGACCGCGAACAGCGCCCTCACTTCCGCAGCGCTCGAGGACGCCCAGCAGACCCCTCTTCCCGCTGTAATCCGGATGCTCACCTCCTGGCAGAAGGCCCTCCCATGATGCGCCTCCCGCCCCTCAAAGGCGCACTCTACGCGCTGCTCTTCAGCTTCCCAGCCATCGCCTTTGCCAGCGGACCACGCTGGGCAACCGGCGCACCCTACTACTATCCCGAGGGCAGAGCGATCGTCTGGTACACCTCCAGCCCGCAGTACTTCACTGACGCCGGCGACCTCAGCCCCTACGTCAATCACGATGCAGCCGACGCCATCGTCAAAGCAGCTGCCAGCGTCTGGACGGTACCCACCGCCAACTTCAATCTTCTCTATGGCGGGACGCTGGCAGAGCACGTCAGCCTCGCCAACGTTTACACTACCGGCACCGGGATCGTCTTTCCCGTTGACGTTCAGAGCACCAGCTACCTCACTCGCCAGATCGCCGTCCTCTACGACACCGACGGAGCCATCACCGACCTTCTGCTTGGCGCTGGCGCAAGCTCCCCTACGAGCTGCCGCCAGAACGCCGTCACCGAAAGCGTTGACTCCATCTCCACCACCGGAAAGATCCAGCACGCCATCCTCATCCTCAACGGGCGCTGTACCGGCCCTGCTCCTGAGCAGCAGCTTCAGCTTCAGTATCAGCTCATGCGAGCCTTCGGGCGCATCATCGGACTCAGCTGGTCCCAGACCAACGACAACGTCTTCACCGGAACTCCCACGCCCACCCTGCAGCAGGCCCTGCACTGGCCCGTCATGCACCCCATCGACATTCTTTGCGGCCCATATACCTATCAGTGCATGCCACAGCCCTTCACCCTGCGCGATGATGACGTCTCCGGACTCGCCCTGCTGTATCCCGTCGGAAATCCTGCTTACTCCGTCGCCGGCAAGACCGACTCACTTGCACGCGCCAACCGGGTCGTCGGCACCGTCTCCTTTCCCAGTGGACAAGGAATGCAAGGGGTCAACGTCGTCATTCACCGCCTTGAGCCCTCCTGGAATCTCCCTGAAACCTGGGAGGACACCTCGGCCGTCTCCGGAATGCTCTTCCGCCGCCGTAGCTCAACCCCACTCTACACCGTCACCTCCTCGGCCCTGACAAACATGGGTGGCTCAGCCTCCACCCTGGAAGGAGCCTATGAGATCTTCCGAACTCCGCTCAAAGACTGGGAGCCCTGGCAGAACCTTATCGTCTCCACTCAGGCGATCAATCCCCTCTATATCGGCCCGTACGCCGTAGGACCGTACGAGGCAAGTTCCGTCACGCCCTCAGGAAGCACTATGCAGCAGACGCTTTGGGTATGGGGACCATACGGGCAGGCGCGATTGAATTTCTCCATCGCCGATGCAGCCTCCGGCTGCCAAAACTCACAGGACGGCACCGAATCCGCCCCTGCCCCGGTCCCTGCGACCGGCTGGTGGAACGGAAACATCTGCACCTACGGCCACACCGCATGGTCTGCCCTCTCCATTCGCGCGGGACGCACCCTAACCATCGAGATCTCGGCACTG
>DASTSJ010000109.1:0-4741 GCA_035760765.1 Edaphobacter sp.
AGCTTTTCGGCGTTTTTGAGCCGCTTGGCGTCATGGCTCAGGCTGAAACGGATCATCTGAGCGTACTTCGTGACCTTTTGCAGGGTAGCAAGAGCGCGATCGGGATCGCCGTTGCGCATCTGCTGTCCCGCGAGTTGTGTCATGGATGAGACAAGCTCGGTGTAGAGAAAGCACTGATCGCGAGGATTGGCCTGCTCGGCTTTCTGTTCGAGCTGCAGGAGCTGCTGCTCATCGATGGTCGCGATCCTGTCCGCGGCGCGGGACGGGAGGCAGATAGAAGAGACGAAGAGAACCGAAAGTAGCGATCGGGCGATAATCCGCATAACCCACCTCGTTTTTGAGGCGTCTGGCTTCAGTATTCCATGGAGTCGACGTCAATTTCGTGTCGTAACAACGACTCTTACTTCATGTGCTCCAGAGCGGCCAGCCGGTGTTTTGCCTCCCATTCTTCGTCTGGAAACTGGCCCTGTGCTGCCGCGAGGAACTGTCTGTACAGGTCAGATGCTTGCTTGACCTGGTGGAGTTTGTCGTGCGCCGTCGCCGCTAAAAAGAGGGTCGACGTTGAAGGTGGCAAAACTTTAGCACGAAGTTCGAGCGCCTGCAAGACGGTGGCGGGATCGTTGTTGTTGGCGGCCGCGAAGGCGAGATGGCTGGCGGCTACACCGTAGGCCTGGGGGGAGGGAAAGGCCTTGGGATCGGCGATGGCGCGCTTGAGGATGGGTTCGGCGTCGGCGGCGCGGTGCATGCGGATGAGGGTGTCGGCCTGGTCGTCGAGCAGGGTGGGGTCGTTGGGCGACGCTGCCGCGAGCGCGGTGTAGAGGGGCAAGGCCTTTTCGTACTGGCTGCTGCGCACGTACAGACGGGCAAGCAGACGGGTGATGGCGGCGTCCCGGGGGTGAGCGGCGTGAAGCTTTTCGACGAGCGGAACTGCCTGACCGGGTTTGTTTTCCTGCTCATACAGGTCGGCAAGCTGAGCGGTCAACGTAGGATCGCCGGGGTTTTTGGCCAGCGCAGAGGTGAGGAGGGGCTCGGCCTGGTCAAGTTTTTTCTGGGAGAGTAGGAGGTGGACGAGCGCGGAGGTTGCGTCGGCGTTGTTGGGATCGGAGGCGAGCAGCCGCCGGAAGGAGGTCTCTGCGCCGACGGGATCGCCGTTGGCTTCAGCCAGTTCGCCGGCCAGGAGGGTGTCATCGGGAGTTTCGGGGGTGAGCTTAAGGGCGGCGAGGAGTTCTTCGCTGGCACCGGAGGGGTTCGAGGACTGATCGAGGCGGGCCATGGCGCGGTAGGCGCGTCCGCGGAGGGCGGGGTCACCGTTCGGGATGGCTGCTGCTGCGGCTAGTTCGGTATGTGCCTGCTGCGACTTGCCGGAGCGAGCGAGCAGAAGTCCGAGTGCGAGGTGAGGCTCCAGCAGGTTGGGGCTGGCGGCGATGGCCTTTCGGTAGCTGGCCTCGGCGTCGGCGGTCTGGTTCAGAGCGTCCTGGGCTGAGCCGAGATCGTAAAGGATCTGGGCGTCTTTCAGATTCTTTTCGGCAAGGGTGGAGAGGAGACGGACGGCGGTGGGATAATCCTGCCGGTTGAGAGCGTCGGCTGCCTGAGCACGGACAGGGTCCTGCTGGGGAGCTTCGGTCGCGTCACGGGTTCCTGCCGGGAGCTGGGCAATGGCAAAGGCAGGGCTGAGTGACAGAGCGAAAGCCGTAAGGGGGAGATACTTCCGCCAGTGACGGAGCTGATGGCGGTGGGTGTTGAATTGCATGGGCGGCCTTTCTGATACCAGCTTAAATGGGAATGGGCCGGGATTCGAGGAGGCGGCCTTCATGTCTACTTAAGTAGACGTTGAGAGGATGGTCTGGAGGACCTGTCGTGCGGTTATTGCTGATTGAGGATGAGCAGCGCCTTGCGGAGAATATCGCCGCGGCCTTGCGGGAGAGCGGATTCGCCGTCGATCATGCTGCCGACGGCGACGCCGGGTCGTACCTGGCGGAGCAGGATATCTATGACACGATCATTCTGGATTTAATGCTGCCGGCGAAGAGTGGACAGGGGGTTTTGCGGGATCTACGGGCGAGAAAGCTGCGCACGCCGGTGTTGATTCTGACCGCGCAGGAAGGGAAGGCGTCTGTGGTGGAGCTGTTGAACAGCGGCGCTGACGATTACCTGGCCAAGCCGTTCGATCTCGGAGAGCTGATTGCCCGGGTGAAGGCGCTGATACGGCGGTCGAAGGGAGCGGTGTCGGCTGTGCTGCGTGTTGCGGACGTGGAGGTGGATACAGTCCGTCAGGTTGTGAGGCGACGGGAGGTTGAGATTGATCTATCTCCTACGGAGTTTCGAATTCTAGAGTACCTGGCGCACAAGCCGAGGGCGATTGTGTCGAAGCAGGAGCTGCTGGAGCACCTGTATGACTACGATTGGGAGCACCATTCCAACGTGATTGAGGCGCATGTTTCGAACCTGCGCAGGAAGCTCAATGTGGCGGATACGGAGCCGCTGATTGAGACGCTTCGCCATCGTGGATACAGGTTGAGAGAGGACGCACTCTGATGCGCGCGAGATCCTCCATCACCGGGCGGCTGATTACGGCAGTGCTGCTGCTGGAGGCGCTGGCTGCAATTGCCTTGATCGGTGCGGTTACGGTGCATGAGCGCAAGGTGCAGTACGAGGCGTTTGACGCAAACCTGCGTAGCAACGCGAGCGCGATCTTTGGCGCGGTACAGGATGCGGACGACGTCGGCGACAACGTGCAGCTGGAGCTGCGCGGCCTGAAGATTCCAAAGAAAGCGATCTACGAAGTTACGGACCAGAGAGGTGTGGTTCTGGGATCTGCGGGGAGCGTGCCTACTTTGCGCACGGAGCCCGAGGGTTTCGAGGATGCAAAGGTTGGTGGTCGATCGTACCGTTTTTTCGTGTTGAGCGCTGACAGGATCATCGATCCGGGAGTGGGCGGCGGGATTGATCGTCCGGTGAAAGTCATCTTCGGGCTTCCCGATGGCCATGTCTGGCACGAGGTGCTGGGCGAGGTCCGGTTCTTTGCAATCGCCACTCTGGCGCTGCTGAGTCTTACGGCTGTGCTGATGATATGGCTGATACGAAAGCTGCTGATGCCGATCCATGAGCTGGCGAGTGCGGCGGGTGAGATTAGCGCTTCGCGCTGGCAGTTTGAAGCTCCCGGCAGTGCGAAGGAGTATGCAGAGTTGCGTCCGCTGGCCACAGCGATTGAAAAGACGATTGCCCGGCTACAGCATACGTTCGAACAGCAAAAACAGTTTACGAGTGATGCAGCGCACGAGCTGAAGACGGATCTGGCGATTGTGAAGTCTTCGCTGCAACTGCTGTCGATGAAGAAACGCACCGCAGAGGAGTATGAGCGGGGAGTAGCGCTGGGTCTGGACGATGTGACTCGCCTGGAACAGACGATCCACAAGATGCTGACACTGAGCCGGCTGGAGCAGCCACAGGAGCTTGCGGGACAGACATGCCGGATGGACATGGTGCTGCTGGAGGCAGTTCAGCAGACCAGGCCCTTCGCGGAACTGAGGCAGATCCGCTTGGAGTCGGCGCTGGCTGCTGCGGTGGCACCGCTGGACAGCCGGGATGCAATGCTGCTGTGCTCAAACGTGCTGCTGAATGCGCTGCAGCATAGTCCTGAGGGAGCGCGGGTGGAGGTGAGCGCTGCGGGGAACGATGGCAAGGTCCTTCTTACGGTGCGAGACATGGGGGAGGGCGTTCGCGAGGAGGAGCGGGAGTCGCTGTTTCTCCCGTTTTACCGGGGCGACGTCTCACGCAGCCGCAAGAGCGGAGGTACCGGCCTGGGGCTTTCGATCTGCAAGGCAATCTGTGATCGAGTCGGAGGCAGTATCGGGATCGGCAACCATCCTGAGGGGGGAGCGGTGGTGGAGATTGTTTTGCCCGCTGCTGGAGAGAAGGATCAGCCAGTCGCTGACACTACGATCAGATTCCGTGCAGAGTGAGCATTCAGTAATTCGGAGTAAATTCAGGAGAAGTTAAGGTCGCTCAAGTAGGCTGTTGCAATGGCAAAGAAGGACCGAGTCATTGCGGTAAAGCTTTCCTTAACCCTGCTGTCCGCAATACCGTTTTGTGTCTCGGTGTGTGCCCAGCAGGTGGCCGCGCCTGAGCATATCTCTCTCGCGGATGCGATTAAGCATGCCGAAGCCAATGAGCCGATGTTTGCGACGGCGGTCGCAGCACAACGTTCGGCAAAGATCGATAGCTATCTGGCCAAGGCAGCTCTGTTGCCTTCCGTGACATTTCACAACCAGATGCTGTACACGCAGCCTAATGGACAGACGAACCAGGGTGGTCAGGTTGGCGTACAGGCTTCGCCTGTCTTTATCGCGAATAATGCCATCCACGAGTACACCAGCCAGGCTTCGGTCGATGAGAGGATCAGCGTGAGCCAGGTCGCCGCAGCGCAGGTTGCGGCGGCGAATGCAGCCGTGGCTTCCGCAGAGATGGAGGTTGCACGGCGAGGGCTGGTGTCGGCGGTCGTGGGGCTCTACTACACGGTGTCGGCTGCTGAGAGCAGACGGAAGCTGCTGGAAGAGGGACTTGCAGAGGCGCGCGACTTCACGCAGATGACGACCAAACGCGAGGCAGCACGGGAGGTTGCGCATGCAGATGTGGTGAAGGCGCAGCTGCAGGAGCAGCAGCGCCAGCGCGATCTGACGGATGCTACGGTGAGCGCACAGAGAGCTCGTTTGGAGTTGGGTGTATTGCTCTTTCCTGATCC
>DASTSJ010000110.1:0-3233 GCA_035760765.1 Edaphobacter sp.
TGCAGGTTGAGGCCGAAGTGATCCGCCCTGTGAGAATCAAAGGATTTGTCGCACGAGTTGATCCTGGAACTCGATTCAAGTTGAAACAAATGCCTATCGATACTTCCGACACATGGCTTCCATCTCACTTTTCAATGCAATCCCGCGCCAGGATTCTTCTACTCTTCCCGAAATCGTCGCAAGCGGACGAGACGTATTTCCACTACGAGGGAAACGGACTGCTCTCGCCAGAGTCCTGCCAGTGGCCGTAAGATCTGGCTGTGCTGAGTCGAGCTGAATCGTCACAGAGCTGGTACGACAACGATGATCCCTGCATCGAAAGCTTCGAAGGCATCCTACGGTACTCTTTGCTCGCAGCTTTGTATCGCGTTGATGCTGATCGTCGCAGGAGACCGAGCGGCCCTGGCATTCTCCCAACAGACTCCAACGGTAGTGTTGCAGGTGCCAGAACTTGACGCAGGCTTTCATCTTCTTTACGAACTCAAGTTTGTGGAAGCGCGCAGCCGATTTGATGCATGGCGAACGTCCCACCCGGAAGACCCTCTGGGCCGCGCTTCGGAGGCGGCGAGCTATCTATTTGAGGAGTGCTATCGGCAGGACATCCTGACCTCTGAGTTTTTCCTGGACGATAAGCGTTTCCTTGGCGACGTCCCTCTTAAGCCCAATCCAGAGTTACGCGCGGCTTTCTTCGCGGCGGATAAGGAGGCCCAGGAGTTGGCGCAGCAGCGATTGAAGACTGACCCGGGCGACACGAACGCTCTATTCGCCATGACTCTGAGCCTGGGTATGGAGTCCGACTATGCCAGTTTGATCGATAAGCATCAGGTGGCGAGCATGAAGATGGTCCGGGATGCTGATAAATATGCCCAGAGGTTGCTGGTGGCGGCGCCGGATGCCGCGGATGCCTATCTCACCCTTGGCGCGGCAAACTACATCATTGGAAGTCTCCCCGGGATCAAGAGACTTTTTCTCGGCTTTGCCGGGATTCACGGCAGCAAGCAGGTTGGCATCCGACAACTCGAGATCGCCGCCGCGCACGGCCACTATCTCCGCCCGTTTGCGAAGATCATGCTGGCGCTTGCGGCGCTGCGGGAAAAGAAGCCTGAAGTAGCGCGCGCACAACTTCAGGAACTGGTTGCGGAGTTCCCTGAAAATCAGCTTTTCGTCCATGAACTCGCTAAACTCAACGCTCCGGTTGTCTCCCCAAAATAATCGCACCGGAGTGCCGCAACCGTAGGCATCGTGGCTTGCCGACCGAAAGCACTCAAAGAGGCGGACTTGCTGGAACTTGCGGTGATCGCAGCAAAAGCAGCCGACGGCATGATCGTGGAGGCCTTCGAGTGGGCTGAAAGATGCGTGGAGAGAGCGCGTTTGAACCCCGCCGTACGGAAGCTATGCGAGAGGTACGCCTCCGCCTGCGATAACGTGCCCTTGATCGGATTAGCCGGATCGTCCACTGTATTTGCATTGTTTACTCCTATGGATTTGCATTGAGAGGAACGTCTCACGCGAAGAGGCGTCTCTGTGCAGGTTGCTCCGCTCGGGCTACTCCTTTCCGCAGCGGTGCAACCTCGCGAAGACGAGGATCTGCGGGGAGCGTGCCGGGCGGCGGCTCGGTTGGCCCCACAAGATCGTCGTAGTCCTCGCGCCAGCGCCGGTTGAGTCCATGACGCTGCCGCGCTTCGGCGACGAGGCGGCTGACGTGCTGGGTATAGGGCTTGCTGGCGAAGTCGGCGTGACTGAAGCGGCGGTTGTAGTCGGCGACGAGGTGAGGGAAATGCTCCCGAACGAAGCTCAGGTAGGTAGGACGGGAGCACGGCTTGAGGAATAGCGGGTTGGCGGCGAAGAAGCTGGCGTTGGCCTCGGCGGCGTGGCGAGCCATGCGGTCGATGGCTTCCTCGGTGTCGGTGATTCCCGGCAGCAGGGGAGAGCAGAGGATGCCGGTGGTGATTCCGGCCTGACGGAGGCGGCGGACCGTATCGAGGCGGAGGTCGGGGCGGGGAGCGCGGGGCTCGAGCAGCCGGGCGAGGGCAGCGTCGGGCGTGGTGATAGTGATGTGGACGGTGAGGCGGTTGCGGCGGTTGATCTCCTGCAAAAGGTCGGTGTCGCGCAGGATGAGGCGGGACTTGGTAACGATGCCGATGTTGTAGCCGGAGTGGCGGGCGAAGACCTCCAGCAGGCTGCGGGTGATGCGGGCGCGCCGTTCGATGGGTTGCCAGGGATCGGTGGCGGTTCCGATGGCGATCTGGTCGTGGGGACGGTGGCGGCGCAGCTCCTGCTCGAGCAGCCAGGCGGCGTTCTGCTTGAGGAAGATGAGGCGCTCGAAGGTGTTGGGGTCGCGAAAGTCAGGCTGCCCGGGTTGCGGCGGCTGGCCTGGGCGGGGCGCCATGAACTCATGGGTGTAGCGGGCGTAGCAGTAGCGGCAGGCGAACTCGCATCCGCGGTAGGGGTTGATGCTCCAGGCGATCCAGCTCATGCGTTTGGAGATGGACCGGTTTAGGATGCTGCGGACCTTCAGGGTGCGGAACTCGATGAGGTGGCCGTCGTCGGCGTGGGTGGACTCGAAGGCCATGCGGGCGAGGCCGGTGGCGGGGCGTGGGGAGGGCTGGGCTGCATCCTGATTGAGGATGGGGAAGAGCGATCCGGCGGGTTGGAGTGTTTTCGCCATTTGTTCGCCTAAGAAAGTGAGGATAGAACCGCCGAGTGAGGGCGTCAAGCGGTAGTTTTGAACAGGAGGACTAGATTTGCCCCAGCAAACCTTGGGGTGAGTATTCAATTTGGATGGTCGGCAGGGTGAAGATCAGAGTGATGAGAACGGAATTGAAAAGGACTGACGGGGAAGTCTCATGGAAGGTCCGCAGAAGTTTGAAGCTGCTCGCAATTAGAGGAGGAAGCAGCTTCTATTTCTGACGAATCACGTTTACGGCGATGTCTAACTCAGTCTTGACGCGAATTGCTTGGCCATCCTTCATGGGTGGCTCGAACAACCAAGTCATGATTTGCTCGTGAATTTTTTGTGTAAGGGATGCACTCGGAGATTTTTCGATGTTTGCCATCTCGACCGTTCCGTCCCGCCCTACCTCAAGAACGATATGAATAGTGATTCGTCCCTTCGCTTTGTCATCAATGAAGACCGGCTCTAGCGAACATGCAACGCAACGCAGTGCTCCGGTCGGAGGTTTTGTTCCCAAACGAGGAATCGTTTGTTCGTGAGGCGAGGGAACCTCGGGCGG
>DASTSJ010000111.1:0-9226 GCA_035760765.1 Edaphobacter sp.
GGAGGGAGCTCTGCCTCCGTCGCCGTATGATCAAGATCGTGACTGATATGGGTAAAGAAGGCTCGCTTGGGTTTGAGTTTTTTCACAAAGTCGAGCGAGCGTTCCAGGTGGGAGTGGCTGGGATGCGGCTGGCGGCGGAGAGCATCCAGAATGAGAATATCCAGATCCTGCAGCAGGGGAATGCTCTCTGCGGGGATATCGCTCATATCGGTCAAATAAGCAGCCGAGCCGAACCGATAGCCGGTGATGGTCTGTAAGCCATGCGTGACAGGAATGCGTTGAAAGCAGGCTCCGTAAAGGTCTATTCCAGCTCCCGCAGCGGACTCGTCCAGCGGATGTATGGTAACGCGGGCAGCCGTCGAGTAGCGATCGCGCTCCCGGAAGGTGTAGTCAAAGATCCGTCGCAGGGTGTCAGCAGTCTCCGTGTCGGCATAGATTGGGAGATTTTGCTTCAGCTGAAAGCTGAGCGGGCGCAGATCATCGAAGCCGAGCACGTGGTCGGCGTGGCCGTGCGTGTAGAGAACAGCATCAATGTGGCGTATGTTCTCGCGGATCGCCTGCGCGTGAAAGTCCGGGCCGGTGTCGATGAGCACGACGTGATGGTTGTAGCTCAGACGGAGAGAGGGACGTGTGCGCCGATTGTGCGCATCCCCTGCAGGCGAACTCGCGGAGGCGCAGACAGCGCAGTCGCACCCGAGGGTGGGCACACCCATGGATGTGCCCGTGCCGAGAAACGTGAGGGTCGCATCCATCGTTAGCGAACGATGCTGGGTCCGGGACCGGGTGCTCCAGCTTTAGCGGAGGCCGACCGAGCCAGCGCCTGTGTGATCTCAAGGAATCCCATGCGAAGCTCAAACAGTGCGCTCTCGAGCAGGCGCTGCTCGTTTTCCGAGAGATTTCCCTTTGTTTTGTCCGCAAGAATTCCTAGCATGTCGATACTTTGACGAGCTCCCATCAGATCGACCTGAGGCTGCTGGCCTTCGGGGGTGGCTCCGCCAAGCTGGACGATGGTCGTCATGTAGATCGACTGCACGAGGGTCTCGAAGCTCATCGCCGGAGGGTGATCCGCGCCAGGATTTGCGGCTCGGATTGCTGTATCGAGACGATCTGAAGTGGCCTTGTAGGCTGCTTCAGCCTGAGAACTCTGCTCCTCGGTCGGACCCGCGAGCATCTCCTCGGAGATCTGTTCAGAATCTTCTTGGGAGTGAGACTCAACGGATGCAGGGGAGGTCACCGCAATGGGCTCGGCCGTCTGCTCTTTCTCGCGCTCTTCAGGCTCTTCCGGGGAAGGTGCGGCGTCCGGGCGAAGTTCCCCATCGAGATTGAACTTGCGGCGATCGGTGACAACAAACGGTTTGTTCTGTTCGGACATTTTGGTCTCTCTTCAATAAATCTGATGCTTTAGACGGATGTTCTGTCGCCAACCTGAAAGAAAGGAGATGGCGCCGGGTGCGCAATTCCACCCTGATACTGAAGCGGTTCGTGACGATCGAGTGCCTCGCGGCGCACATAGCCAAGAGCGATCTGGAGCGTGTCCCCGGTCTCGCTGGTGAAAGGCAGAGCGGCGGCGCTGGTCAGCTCGCCCACAGACTTATCTGACGCCTGCAGGGGTGTTCCAGGAGCGGGCAGGGCGCCCTGAAGGCGAAACGCGGAGAAGGTGCGATGAACATTGCCCCGCGAACGGATGCGTTCCACGATCTCCTGACCGAGATAGCACCCTTTGTTGAAGTGCAGCGCTCGTGCCTGGTTGGTCTCCTGCGGAAGGTCGCGATCGCGAATATCGGTCCCGTAGAGCGGAGTTCCCTCAAGCAGGCGGAGGTATTCAAGCGTTGAAGCACTGACAGTCGTTCCACCTTCTGCCTCAATTGCCTGCCTCAACTTCTGTAAGGCTTCTGGATTGTCTACCCAGACTTCAAACCTTGGAACCAATGGGCTGTATGACCGTTGAACCTCGACGGTGGTGCCATCCCACGACTGGCTTTCAGATTTCAGGTCTTCTGATGGAACCGCGGAGAGGCCGATCTTTGTGAGAAGCGAAGATGCTCCGGGGCCGATGACCGCAAGCCCATGCCGCGCATCGCTGATGTCGGCCAGCTCCACGTCATCCATGATGATGTAGTGATCCAGATAGGGGATGAGCGTCGCGATCTGCTGGCGCGCGGTTTCGATTCGAAGTTCATTCGGAGCGGCAAAGATGTTGCCGTCGCCCTGGATCCGTCCCTGCGCATTCAGGAAGAAGTTGTACGCTCCTGTACCGTCTGCGAGCCCCTGGACTGCGTTGGTCGCCATGCCATTGAGCCAGCGAACGCCATCCGATCCTGTAACCCTTATCCACCCTGTCTGGTCTAACGAAGCAACGCCCACGCCGTGCAGAAGGGCGTCGAGCTGGGTGTCAGAGGAGTGGGGAATAGCAGCGGGCGTGTTGGAAGAGGTTGCTGTCGACATGGTGGCAACGCGACGCCTTGAGCGAACTCTGCGTACACTTGATTATAGCGGTCGGACAGAGAGGCAGGTTTGCAGCCAGGAATGGGGAAAAAAAGCGTGGAGCAAGGAGCACGACGGCTGGCAGTTTCCATTCTGATAACGGGCTGCGCTGTCGCTGGTTTAGCACAGGTTCCAGGACAGAGTAAGGCCGACGACAACAAACCGCATGCTCCTATGACAAAGCAGGAAGCCAAGGAGCTATTTCAGTCGGTCGATCAGATTCTTAGCTTTGTCTCCACAGATACCAAACTGCCAATCAAGCACAGCGTGAAACGCAAACTGATCTCGCGGGATGAGGTTACGAAGTACCTCAAGAAGAAGTTCGACGAAGACGAAAGCACGCGCCGGATGCAGCGATCCGAACTTGTCCTGAAGAAGTTCGGCCTTCTCGATCGGGACTTTCACCTGCGGCCGTTCCTACTCTCTCTTCTCACCGAGCAGATCGCCGGCTTCTACGACAACAAGACCAAGACCGTAAATCTGCTGGACTGGATTGAGCCGGATGAGCAGAAACCTGTTCTGGCGCACGAGCTTACACACGCCCTACAGGACCAGAAGGTCAACCTGACGAAGTGGTCTGATATCAGTCTGGAAGGCGTCTCCCGTACCGTGCAGGACGACAATCGGCATATCCAGGTGGATGAGGCGGACACTGCAAGAGAGGCCGTTGCCGAAGGTCAGGCGATGGCCACCTTCATCGATTACACCCTTCAGCCCTCCGGCAAAACGCTGGCGGATGCTCCGCCAGAGATGATGGCACGCCTCAAGGGGTTGGTCGCAGACACCTCTGGCTCACCCGTGCTCGCCCGGGCGCCTCTCCTGCTGCAGGAGTCGCTGCTGTTCCCATATACCGATGGCCTTAACTTCGAGCACTCCGTTCTGCTGAAGGGCGGCAAAGACGCAGCATTTGCGGGAGTGCTGGCGAATCCGCCATCGTCAAGCTTTGAGATCCTTCACCCCGAGCAATATCTTGCGCACGTACCGGTTCCAGTTGTGAGAATGCCTGACATTCATCCTCTGCTCGGAAATGATTGGGAGCCGTATGACCTTGGCGTCATGGGCGAGCTGGACGTTCGTATCCTGGTGGAACTGTTCGGCGGCAGTGAGATCGCTGATGGGCTCGCTCCGGAGTGGAACGGCGGCATCTATTATGCTGCTCAGCGCAAAGCTGCCAGCGTTGCAGAGAAGGAGACGGCAGCTTCCATCGGGCTGCTCTACTACTCCCAATGGAAGAACCCGGATTCAGCAAGTTCGTTTATGCGGGTCTACACAAACCAGCTTCCTAGGAAGTATTCATTGCTGAAGCGACGGCAGAAGGAGGAGGCAGGAGCAGATGAGCAGGTTTATTCCACCAACGAAGGCGATGTACTGCTGTCGATCTCAGGTTCCACGGTCTTCGTGAGCGAGGGGTTTGATCTTGCGCTTGCCCGCAAGCTTCGCGACAGCATTCGCGATGAGCAGCCGAAGGGTCCCGTTCGCGTGGCCCGCGCCGGTCATGAGCCGGCATTGTCGCTTGCGCGTCTGCTCGAATCGTACGGCGTGATGAAGCCGATGTTACGCGAACGATATACTTCCGAAGGGCTCACACTACGTGAGCCTGCAGCAAAATAGGAGACATTTACTTTGCACAAGGCCGAGATTGGAATTATTGGCGGCAGCGGACTCTACGCCATGCCGGGGCTGACCGACGTTCACGAAGAGAAGCTGACAACACCCTTCGGAGATCCCTCCGATGCCTTCGTCCTGGGAACGCTGGAGGGCCGTAAGGTCGCATTTCTCGCACGTCACGGCCGCGGACACCGCCTTCTCCCTTCCGAACTCAACTTCAGGGCCAACATCTATGCGATGAAGATGCTCGGCGTCGAGCGCATCCTTTCGGTCTCCGCCGTCGGATCGCTCAAGGAAGAGCACAAACCGACCGACTTCGTGATGCCGGATCAGTTCATCGATCGCACCTACGCGCGTACCTCGACCTTCTTTGGCGAAGGCATTGTGGCTCATGTCGCCTTCGGCGACCCGGTCTGTGCCACGGTATCGCAGGCCTTTCAGAAGGCCTGCGATGACAGCGGTGTGGTTGGCAAGAGCGGCGGAACCTACGTTTGCATGGAAGGCCCGCAGTTTTCGACCCGTGCAGAGTCGAACCTCTACCGCAGTTGGGGCGCCGACATCATCGGCATGACCAATCTGCAGGAGGCCAAGCTGGCTCGAGAAGCCGAGATTTGTTACGCCACGATGGCAATGGTGACTGATTACGACTGCTGGCATGAGGGACACGATGACGTTACGGTCGATCAGATCGTCGCCGTCATGCACCAGAACTCGCGCAACGCTGAGAAGGTCGTCCGCGCCGCCGTTGCTGCACTTCCCAAGGACAGGACCTGCGGCTGCTGTGATGCATTGAAGTACGCCATTCTTACAGATAAGACGACGATCCCCGCGGAGACGCGGCATAAGCTGTGGCCGTTGCTTGAAAAGTATCTGTAATCCACCAGCAAAAGTTCACCCGAATCTTTAGGAAAGAGAATTCATGTCCATTCTGGTCGTAGGATCGGTCGCCTTTGACAGCATTGAGACTCCCAGCGGAACGGTAGAGAACTGCCTCGGAGGTGCGGCTACCCATTTTGCGTTGGCAGCCAGCTACTTTACCGACGTTCGGGTGATCGCTGTCGTCGGCAGGGACTTCACCGAAGAACATGAAGCGGTGTTCATCAGACGTGGGATCGATACACGCGGGTTGGAGCGCGCCGATGGCCTGAGCTTCCACTGGTCCGGCTCTTACGTGAAGAACCTCAACGAGGCTCAGACCCTTGAGACCGACCTGAACGTCTTTCAGAACTTCGATCCGAAGATCCCCGAAGCGTACAAGGACAGCGATTTTCTCTTCCTGGCCAATATCGACCCGGTCCTGCAGGCTCGCGTTCGTCAGCAGATGCCGAACGTGCGGAAGGTCTGCGGGGACACGATGAACTATTGGATCTCCGCTCACGGAGCCAATCTGGCGAAGGTGCTGCGCGAACTTGACGTTCTGTTGATCAACGACGGCGAGGTTCGTATGTTGGCGGAAGATCAGAATCTTGTGCTCGCCGCCAATAAGGTGCTTGAGATGGGGCCGAAGACCCTGATCGTGAAACATGGGGAGTACGGAGCTACCGCTTTCTTCGGCAAAGACTCCTTCTCATCCGGCTTTCATGCGTTGCATCCCTTCCGCGCCCCCGCACTTCCTCTGGCCGAGGTGGTCGATCCGACCGGTGCTGGCGACTCCTTCGCGGGTGGCTTTTACGGCTACCTGGCCTCTCAGCCGGAACTGACCCCCAGAGTGTTCCGCACAGCAATGTTCTACGGCGGCGTGATGGGATCCTTCGCGGTGGAGCGCTTCGGAACCGAGCGACTGCAGGATGTGACACGCGAGGAAATCGACGAGAGATTCAAGCTGTTCAAGGAGATCTCGCACCTTGAGTATGAGAGGTCGTAGACCGAATCCGCAGGGTAAGACCAAAGACGAGCTGCCTCCGCTCAGCTTTGAGGTCGTTCCATCGAAGCGCGAAGAGGCCATGCCGTATGCCGTTGCCGCGGTTGCTTTCGCGTTTGCTGCGCTGATCGTGTGCATGGGGCGCAACTACATGTTGCTCTACGGCGACGCTGTGGCCCACTTGGGGATCGCTCGCAGGATTCTCGACACGCGGAACCCGGGTCTGATTCAGCTAGGTGGCGTTTGGCTTCCCCTTCCTCACCTGTTGATGGTGCCCTTTGTGCAGAAGATGGAGTGGTGGCAGAACGGCCTGGCTGGCGCGTGGCCATCACTGCTGGCCTACGTCCTCAGTGTCGTCGGGCTCTATCGTCTGGCAAGGCGCATTGTCCCTCCGCAGTGGGCGATGGTAGCGACTCTTTTCTACGCGCTAAACCCCAACCTGCTTTACCTCTCGACGACGGCGATGACGGAGCCGCTGTTTCTGGCAATCGTCATCTGGATGACGCTGCTGGCGATGGAGTGCGTCGCGGCAATCCGTGAGGCACGCCTGCACGCGGTCAAAAGCAGGCTGATCGCACTTGGCGTTTTCATTCTTGCCGCGGTGCTTACGAGGTACGATGGCTGGATCTTCGGGGCGGCAGTGTGGTGTGTCGTTGCCTGGAAGCTCTTTCGCAACTCAAGAGTGCGTAGTCAGGTGAACCTGGCCTTCGGCATCTTCACGCTTCTGGCTATCGCCGGGTCGATTGCGTGGCTCGCCTACAATCAGCATTATTTCCACGATCCGCTGGACTTCATGCGCGGCCCATACTCGGCCTTGGCCATCGAGCAGAAGACCTCGAAGGCAGGAGTGCATCACCCGGGCTGGCACAATCCGTTCTGGGCTGCAGTCCTCTACCTGCGAACCGCGCAGTTGGATACATCGGCATGGGAGACTGGCTTTGCTGTGGCTGCGCTTGCCTTCGCAGGGCTGGTCATCGCGGTGCGCCGTCGGCTGGACACGGTTTCGACCCTGCTGTGGGTGCCACTGCCGTTCTACATCTACTCTATCGCCTACGGCTCTATTCCCATCTTCATTCCGCCGCTCTTCCCGCACTCCTTCTACAACTCACGGTATGGGGTAGAGATGCTGCCCGCTTTTGTCGTCTTTGCCTGCGTCGCACTGAACTGGATGCAGGAACGCGGCTCCGCCTCGCAACCATTGCTTGTGAGGCTGATGCCGCCTGTGGCGTTGCTGCTGATTGCGCTGAATGCTGTTGCGATGATGTATCGCGTGCCTCTGGTGCTCAAGGAGGCCATGGTCAACTCGACCACGCGCGTCGCGTTCGAGCAAGCCATTGCAAACGAGCTCAAGAGCTTCCCGTCCGGGGTTCCGATCCTGATGTACAACTCCGATCACGTCGGCGCCTTGCAAATGGCGGGCATTCCACTGAAGCAGACGATCAGCGAGACGGACTACGACAGTTGGAAGGCTGCGTTAGCCGAACCTGCCAGGCACGCGGCGTACGTGGTCGCTATTGCGGGTGATCCCGTCTCAGCGGCTGTAGCGGCGCATCCTGAGGACCTGACCGAACTCTCGGTCCTTTGTACGACTGGTCAGCCGTGTGCCCGCTTCTATCGTTCGACTCACTATTAGTGAGTTGCACGGAATCGAAGGAAAGCTCGACGCAAGGTGCTACTATCTGTCGCAGGTCAGATGCTCGTTCCCCAGTTTCACTTCAGCCAGTTCGATCAGGAGTTACTGTCTACAGGCACTGCAGCTCGCCTGCTGACGGCATGCGTTCTGGGTGGAATGGTCGGTCTGGAGCGCGAATTTCGGCACAAGGCCGCCGGGTTGCGAACAAATCTTTTACTCTGTCTGGGCTGCGCGTTTTTTACTCTGCTCTCGGCAGTCCTGGCTGGCGAATCGAACCCCGACAAGGGGCGCGTGGCCTCCAACATCGTGCAGGGGATTGGTTTTCTGGGCGCAGGCATCATTCTGCATACACGTGACCGTGTACTGGGCCTGACCAGCGCGGCGACGGTCTTTGTTGTCGCTTCCATTGGAATGGCCTGCGGGGCTGGCCTCTATGTCGAGGCCGTGCTGGCAACCATCATCGCTTTGATTGCACTTGCCGTTGTGGGCTATGTGGAATCAAAGGCGTCCTGGAAGCATGTGGCCATGCTGTATGAGGTTCGTGGGACTGATCGGAAGTCGATTTACATCTGTGTGCTGAGTGTGCTCGATCGAATGGGAATCCCACTGAAGGTCCAGCATCATGAGAGCACCGAAGGGTTCGAAAGAATGACGTTCGTCGTCCAGACGACCCGAAGCCGGCACACAGAGCTTTTCCGGCAGCTTCGCAGCAGCGGCATGACAGAGCAGGTTGTGGTCTTCCGTGATTCTGAGGAAGAATAAGGAACGATGATCCCCTTTGTGAAAGCACATGCGTGCGGTAACGATTTCCTTGTCCTTGAAGAGAGTGTTGCCGCGCGCCAGCACGCCGCACTGGCGCGCAAGCTCTGCAGTCGAAATACAAGTATTGGCGCCGATGGAATCGAGTTTCTGGAGCGCCGGCCGAATGGCGAGTTCTTTCTTCGCCTGTTTAATGCGGACGGCAGCGAGGCCGAGCTTTCAGGAAACGGAACCAGATGTGTCGCAGCCTGGCTGGCGAGCTCTGAGGGAAAAGATGAGATCGTCTTTGGAACTCACGGCGGCCCAAGGAGCTGCCGTGTCGTCGAGGAAGCCGACCCGGTCTATCTGATTGAGAGCGAGATGGGTGTGCCTCGCGTGATGGAGCGTACGATCGAGCTTCCCGGGGTCGGGCGCATTGCGGGAGCAATGGTCAATGTCGGCAATCCGCACTTTGTGATCTTTGTGGACTCAGAAGACTTCGGCGCTCATGGTCTCTCCTGGCAGGAGCTTGGAGGCCACATCAGTGTAAGTCCTTTATTTCCCCACGGTACCAATGTTGAGTTCGTGAAGGTCCTCTCCGGTAGCGAGATCGCATTCCGGATCTTTGAGCGCGGATGCGGCCCCACTACCTCCTCTGGAACCGGGACCTGCGCCTCGTCGGCGGCAGCGATGGCGTTGCGCGGCGTCGACCGTGAATTGAAGGCAGTTGCCGAGGGTGGCGCGCAGCGTACGGTCTGGCTGAGCGGTGAAGAGACAATGCGACTCACGGGTCCCGCTGAGATCATCTGCCGCGGAGAGGCCTTCGGTCTGTGACAGAGAATATACAAAGGTTCCTTGCACCTAGAGCACTGCGGCCAGGCGCTACGCTAGGCGTGATCTCG
>DASTSJ010000112.1:0-3418 GCA_035760765.1 Edaphobacter sp.
TGCTTCTCCTTCTCGTGAATGCTGGCGCGGCTGCGCCACCACCACGCCTGATGCACAAAGGGCCCGTGCGCCGGGTCCATCAGCCCGATGATGCCGTGATCGACATTGCACGGCAGGTCCGCGACGAGATGCGCGCTGCGATAGCGGTCAGAGAACTTCGGCAGCTCCGGCACTGCGGGAAGCTGACCCATCGAGCGGCCCGAGCCCGGCTCAGGAAGATAGACCCACGCATAGCCATCGCGCTCCTCGCACGGGTACGCGCCCGCGTAGATCCGTCCGGGTTCGAGCGTCTCAAACTTCGTCAGCGAAGGGATCTCCGTGCACTGCCCGCTGCAGGGCTCAAACTTCCAGCCGTGATACTTGCACTGCACGTTCTCGCCATCGAACCACCCGGCCGACAGAGGTATGCCGCGATGCGGACAGAGATCGCGCATACAGAACAGACGACCGTCCCGCTTGCGCCCCAGCACCAGCGGGATTCCCAACAGAAGCGCCGTGGTCATGCGCCCCACGCGCAGTTCATGCGCACGCAGCGCGGGGTACCAGTCACCGAAGATCAGCTCCGCCGGAGGTCCGGCAGGCATGGGCTGTTCCACCATCCTTCTACGGCTCCTCTCTCTGCGGCTGTACTCGATGACCTGGACGCATATGCCTCACCATCATATAAGTCACCTGCCGCCGCTGCATTGTCCGGTAGTCTGGTAGCGGGCGTTGCCGCTCGATGAATGCGGCCCGGCGCCTCGCTCGCAGCATCACGCGAGCACGAAACGACGCCAGCTTCTATGGATGATCTGCAGCTAAAACCTGGGCCTCTCCGGACACGCCTGCTTCTGGCGCTGCTGTGGTTTCTCTTCTACGGAAGCTACACCCTGCTGACACCGCCACTGCTGGACGATGCCGACTCGGTCCACTCCGAAGTCGCACGCGAGATGCTGGTTCGCCACGACTGGATCACGCTCTACGCTAACGGCATCCGCTATCTCGAAAAGGCTCCACTGCTCTACTGGTCGATGGCTAGCAGCTTCAAGGTCTTCGGCGTCAGTGCCGCTGCCGCAAGGCTTCCGCTTGCCCTGACCGTGCTTGCGCTCGCCTTTGCGCTCGAGGCGTTTGCTCGCCGCGCCTTCGCCAATCGAGCATTCTCGGCAGACGACCCCGCAGGCATACGCGCCGGCCTCTACAGCGGGCTCCTTCTGCTCTCAAGCTTCGGCATCTTTATCTTCACGCGGATCATGATTCCGGACGTGATGGTCTGCCTGTGGCTTTCGCTCGCCATCGTCTGCTACTGGCTCAGCGAACAGACAGAGCGTCCCTCGTCGCTGGTCTGCTACGGCTTCGCCGCCTGCTGCGCGCTCAATGTCCTGACAAAGGGCCTTATCGGAATCGTCTTTCCAATCGGCATTGTGGCGCTGCACCTGCTTGCGACTCGCGGATGGCGAGGTGCGCTTGCGCGGCTGCGCCAACTGCATCCGCTCGGAAGCTTCGTGGTGTTTCTGCTGATCGCGGCGCCGTGGCACATCGCCGCGGGCATTGCGAATCCCACGCAGGGACATCCCGGCGAAATCACCTTCAGCCACGGCCACTGGATCGTGCCGCAGCCTACCGACGGCAACGTCCACGGCTGGACCTGGTTCTACTTCGTCAACGAGCACCTGCTGCGTTACCTCAACCTGCGCGTGCCGCGCGATTACGACACCGTCCCGCTGGTCCTCTTCTGGGGACTGCTGCTGGTATGGATGATGCCGTGGAGTGCCTTCGCCTTCAAAGCGCTGGGAATGGTTCCGTGGAAGAAGACTCTCCGGCGGCAGCCGCTCGATGGCCGTCAGTCGACTCTCGTGCTGTTGGCGATCTGGGCAGCCCTGCCGATGGTCTTCTTCTCCTTCTCCACCCGGCAGGAGTACTACGTTCTACCTTCGCTGCCCGCACTGATCCTTCTGGTCTCCGCCTGGCTGAGCCGCGAGGCCGAGGAGGCCGAGAGCTTCGAAGTGCCGAATCGCCTGGTAACCGCAGGGCAACGAATCTCGGCGGTGCTGCTCGTTGCCGGAATCGTCGGCTCCTTCGCGGCGATCTTCTTTCTCGTCTACAGCAAGGTCCCGGCGCCCGGCACCGACCTCGCCGACCTGCTCCAGAAGAATCCCGGCGACTACGCTCTTTCCTTCGGCCACTTTCTCGATCTCAACGCGCAGGCGATGGGCGCCTTTCGCAGGCCACTCGGCATCACCGCCTTTTCACTGCTCGTTGCGGTGACCGCAAACTTCCTGCTGCGCCGCGCGTACCGGCCCCACGCCGCGAATCTGTGGCTCGCAGGCGGAACCTTCGGCTTCCTGCTCGCAGCACACCTCGGCCTGCAGATCTTCGCTCCGGTGCTCAGCTCAAAGCAGCTGGCAGATGTCATCGGTCCACGGCTCAAGCCGACCGACACCGTTGTTATCCACGGAGAGTACGAGGCAGGAAGCACGCTTGGGTTTTACCTGCATCGCGACGACATCCATATCCTCGACGGTCGCAGCTCGAATCTCTGGTACGGCAGCTTCTTTCCCGATGCCCCGCATATCTTCGAGAGCACAGCATCGCTCAACCAACTCTGGCACGGCAAGCATCGCGTCTTCCTGTGGCAGGACCTCAGCGAGCCACTGCCGGCCATCGAAGGCAGGAAGTTTCTGCTGGCACGCAGTGGCGGGAAGGAGATTCTGAGCAACAAGCCTGACTAAACCGCACAGCCCGTAGAAAAAGAGGCGGCCCGAAGGCCGCCTTATCGTTTGAAACAAAACCGAACTTTGTGCCTTACCAGCGTCCCCAGGCGCGGCTCAGGTAGTCGCTCAGGGTAAGGGTAATCAGAATCGCAAAGGTGAAGAAACCGGCAGCCACTGTCATCTTGATCAGTTTGGACTGAAAGATGACGTGCATGAAGAAGAGGATTACGATCATGGCCTTCACGCAGGCGATCGCCACCGCGATGATGGGGTTCAGGATGTGCAGATCCACGAACGCGGCCCCGACGGTGATTCCCGTAAAGATCAGCAGCGCGACATAGACCGCGATGTAGGTTCCCGGCTGAACAATCCGGTGTTCCGCGTGCTCTGGATTCGTGATGTTTGCCGGGTCATGGTATTGAGACGACATGCTCTTCTCCTTGCGGGTGCGGCGGAACTTCTCATGTACTTCAGAATCTTCTGTCTTCAACCTGCCGCCGGAGCAGGTTGAAGAGATTCTGCGACTGCGTTCTTACGACCGACCTTACGATCCCGGGTGCCGATTAATCAGGTAAAGCAGCGGGAACAGGAAGATCCACACGATATCGACGAAGTGCCAGTAGAGTCCGAAGTTCTCAATCGGAGCTACATAGCCGGAACTGAAATCTCCGCGGTAGGCCCGGACCGTCAGCCATGCCAGCAGAACGATTCCGATGATCATGTGCAGC
>DASTSJ010000113.1:0-7285 GCA_035760765.1 Edaphobacter sp.
CATAAATGGGCAAAATCGGCGGTTTTGCCTGCCCTGCCCTACTGCCGAGAGCCGCTTTCACGCTCTCAACCCCGCTACAAACGTTCCAACCGCCGCCGCTGCCTGCTCGGGCGCGGTCTTCTCGATGAGCTGCACGATCGCGGAACCAACGACCGCGGCGTCTGCAAACTCGCCGACCGACTTAACATGGTCCGCGTTCGAGACGCCGAAGCCGACTGCAATCGGCAGCTTCGTAAACTGCCGCAGTTTCGTGACGACCTGCGAGGCATCGCTGGTCAGGTGCGACTGCGTGCCTGTGATCCCCGTGCGAGAGATCGCGTAGACGAACCCTCGAGAATTCTCCGCAATCGCCTTCAGCCGGCTGTCGGGAGAGGTGGGGGCCGCGAGGAAGACCGGCGCAAGCTTGTTCGCGCGCATGGCTTCGAGATACTCCGCGGCCTCTTCGACGATCATGTCAGTCAGTAGAACCCCATCGGCTCCGGACTCGGCAGCCTTCGCGCAGAAGTCCTTGAGGCCAAGGCGCAAAACCGGATTGAGGTACGAGAACAGGATGATGCCTGCCTGCGGGCGTGCTTTGCGCAACTCTGCGGCTACTCCAAGGACGTCGGTCAGCCGCGTGCCCTTCGCGACGGCACGCTCGCTGGCCCGCTGGATGACTGGACCGTCGGCGAGAGGATCGCTGAAGGGAACGCCCAGCTCGATGACATCGGCGCCATTGTCGATGGCGGCCAGCGCGATATCGCGTGTGGTGGCTAAGTCAGGATCGCCCGCGGTGAGGTACACAACTAGACCCGGCTTACGTTTGAACTCAATCGGCATCGTGCTATCCCTTCGCTCCCACGCTGTTTAGATCGAGTTCGCGCGCCAGAATTCCCATATCCTTATCGCCACGACCTGACAGGTTCACCATCAGGACGTCCGTCTTTGCCATCTTCGGAGCCAGCTTGATGGCCTCAGCGACAGCGTGTGCGCTTTCAAGCGCCGGCAGGATGCCCTCGGTGCGCGACAGCGTTACCGTGGCCTTGAGGGCTTCGTCGTCGGTGGCCGAGGTGTACGTCGCGCGACCCGAGTCGTGCAGCATCGCGTGCTCTGGGCCGACGCTGGCGTAGTCCAGACCCGCCGAGACCGAGTGCGTCAGCGAGATCTGTCCCGCGTCGTTCTGCAGGACATAGCTGTAGGTCCCCTGCAGGACGCCGGGAACTCCGCCGCCGTTCTTCTGGAACCGCGCAGCGTGCTCGCCGAGTCCGGTTCCGCGGCCGCCGGCTTCGACGCCGATCAGCTGCACGCTTGTGTCTTCGAGAAACTCGTAGAAGGCCCCGATGGCGTTCGATCCTCCGCCCACACAGGCCACGATAGCAGTCGGCAGCTTGCCTTCCTGCTCAAGCATCTGGCGCTTGGCCTCTTTGCTGATGACCCGGTGGAAGTCGCGCACGATGGTGGGGTAGGGGTGGGCTCCCAGGGCAGAGCCGAGGATGTAGAAGGTGGTGCGGACGTTGGTGACCCAGTCGCGCATCGCCTCGGAGATTGCGTCCTTCAGGGTGGCCGAGCCAGCCGAGACGCCGCGCACCTCCGCCCCGAGCAGGCGCATGCGGTAGACGTTCAGCTCCTGGCGGCGCATGTCCTCTTCGCCCATGTAGACCACGCACTCCATGCCCAGCAGAGCGCAGACCGTTGCGGTGGCGACGCCGTGCTGACCGGCTCCGGTCTCGGCGATAATGCGCTGCTTGCCCATGCGCCGCGCCAGCAGACCCTGGCCGAGAGCGTTGTTGATCTTGTGGGCTCCGGTGTGGAGCAGGTCCTCGCGCTTCAGGTAAATCTTTGCGCCGCCCAGTTGCTCGCTCAGGCGCTTGGCGTAGTAGAGCGGCGTAGGCCGGCCGCAGTAGTGGTGCAGCAGATCGTCCAGCTCCGCCTCGAAGGCAGGATCCTTGCGCGCATCCGCGTAGGCTGCCTCCAGCTCCTCGAGCGCCGCCATCAGGGTCTCAGGCACATACCGGCCCCCATAGACCCCGAACCGCCCACCCGCCGACCGTAGCGGCCCTGCCGGGTTCACCATCGCTGCTGTCGTCAAACCTGTCGCCCCGTCCATCCCTGTGCTCCCTTCCGAGCAAAACAAAAGCCGCAACCTTTTCCGGGTCGCGGCTCGTGTGGATTTCGAATCTTGTCTGAACTTCAGCTTTACTTCGCCGAGCTAATCCGTCAGAAGACCCTACTCCGCCGATGCCGCTACCGGATACCAGTAGCGGTAAATAAAGCTAATAAATCGGCTGGAATGCGAGATCATCTTGCCTCCAGCATACATGGGAGGCGTTTGGGGCGCAACCTGTTTTCCAAACTGTAAATGCGAGTCGTGAAGTCCAAAGGACTTACGGCTCCAGCACAAACTTCCTGATCGCCACCCTTCGCTCCCATGCGCGCCCGTTCGGGCGCGGTCTTCACGACAACCGAGATCTCGTCGAAGACCGTGCCGCTCATCCAGGCAGGGATGGCGTAATTCAGGGTCTCCTCCACAGCCTTGCCGGTGGCGTGTTGGCGATCGCCGTTCGGCAGCGCGCTCGATGGAATCACGTGGTCCTGAGGTAGTGAGGTGCATTTTGAGGCCGTGGGGAGACTACCACTATCGTGGGAAAAATATTTTCTACACCACTGGAGCCAACCTTTTTGGCCTTTCCTGAAAATTATCTTTGGGCCACCTCCAAGGCTCCATACAAATCTCGCCGTTTCCACTTGCATCAGAAGCTCCTGAGAGAGAACAGAGAGTTCCAGGAGGGAACCTGATGAATCTGAACCGTATCGCAGGAATTGCAGTGATTGCGTCTTTTGTGAGCTTTCCGGTCGCCTCTTCCGTACCGGCGCACGCGATGGTGCAGGAGACCTCAAGCCAGGCCGCGCATGACCGCGCCGAGCGCGAGCAGACTGCGCAGGATCATCGCAAGCACACCGGTGCGAAGGTCGTCGGAGGTACAGCAGCGGGTGGTGCCGTACTGGGCGCACTTGCCGGTGGAGGCAAAGGCGCGCTGATCGGCGGTGCTGCCGGAGCCGGTGCAGGGGCCATCGCCAACAAGGTCCGCAAGGACAAGGCTGTGAAGAAGCGCGAGCGGCGTGAGGCCGAGCAGCCCGACTACAACAGCAATCCCCGCTAGTCTTCTACTCGGCCGGCGACGGCCTCCTCCAGTCGAAGCGCCTCCCCAGGATGCCTTTGACGATGAGGTGGTCGGTCGCCGCCGTCGATCCCACGCCCACCCCGAGATTGATCTCCCACTTGGGAGAGACGTTCAGGTCCGTCACGGCAAAGACCTGCTGCTGCTGATTACGGAAGCTGTCGAACGACCCGATGCGACCATAATCGGCGTAGTATTCCACCCCCGCGTTGATCTTCCGGGTGACGTCATAACCGGCTTTGAACCCGGGAGAAAATCCCATGCCCTGGCGGATATCCGGCCCATGCCACGTACGTTCCAGCGCAGGATTGAAGGCGAGATACCATCGCCCGATCGTCTTATCCACGATGGGCCGCAGCTCCCACGTCCACGTGTCTGGCGAGTATACCGGCCGTTGATAGCCGATCTCTGTGGAGAGGCTCACGCCCACCGGCCAGTGCCATGAATCCGGAACCCGTACCCTGGGGCGGATGTGATCGCCCACCCACTGGATGCCATGGCCGTCCTGAATGCTGCTGAAGACGTAAAAGCCCACCTCGGACCAGCTCGTCAGACCCTGCGTGATCTCAATCGTCTCGTGTTCCTGATGGTTGGTGGGATAGGTTCCGTCGGTCGTATAGATGGAACCCTTGGCCGTGTAGTTCGAATGCAGCTCCACCATCGTGGTCTTCGGCAGTACCGTGTCTGCACCGTAGACCTGAATCTCGTAATTCCCCTGTGCGCTGGCATGGAGGATGCAGCCAAACACAAGGAACAGGAGAGCATAGACCTTCTTTCGCAAGTCAAACCGGAGCAACACCATCGTTCGATCTTTCTCTTTCGGAACAACGGAACAGCATGCATGAAGTCGGCACCACGCGGGCCTAACCGGTAACAGTGGAACAAGGCTTCAGCCCTGAATCAAGGAAATCATGCTCTCCTTAATCTCTCCTGAAGAAAAATCACTCTTCCTCAGGACGCTCCCGGACGCGCTAAGAGCCGCTTTTCCCTAAGACAGAGAATCAGTTCAGCGCTGCGCTAGATCTTCTGGACGCGGTGGACTTCCCGCACGCCGGGCACGCGGCGCAGGCGCTCGACCATCCGGTTCAGGTGACGGACGTCCACCGTCTCCACGACAAAGTCGACAATCGCATCACCGGTATCGGTGGCGCCCTTGGAGTCCATGCTGCGGATGTTGGTCCCGTCTTCCGAGATGATGGCCGTGAACTCCTTGAGCATACCGGCCCGGTCTTCGCAAACGATGGTGATCTTGACGGGATAGGTCTGGGCCCTGGAGGGGTGACTTCCTGAGTCCGACGGCATCGGCGCCCACTCGACCTGGATGCGACGGTCCGACTCATACAACAGGTTCTGCACGTTAGGACAGCTTCTTGCATGAACCGCCACGCCCTTGCCGCGCGTGACGTAGCCGATAATCTCCTCACCGCGAATGGGGTTACAACAGCGTGCGCGATAGACCAGAAGGTCGTCCTGGCCTTCCACCTGAAGAGATTCCGAACCCCGGCCGAAGTAGACGCGCTTGACGGCCTCCGACATCTGGGCGACGGCGTTGCCGATCGTCCCTGGCTCGGGCTGCGCGGGCTCAGGGGTCGCGGTAGAACCGGGCTCAAGTTTGTTCAGCACCTGCCGGGAGGAGTACTTCCCGAAGCCGATCCCGGCCAGAAGCTCCGCCTCGCTCGTCAGCCCGTACTCGCCGGCGACACGCTCATAGTCGGCGCTGGTGTACTTGTTCAGCGCCAGCTTGTACTTGCGAGCCTCGCGGTCCAGCAGCTTGCGGCCAATTTCCATGGCGCGCTGCCGCTGATGCTCGTTCAGCCAGTGCTTAATCTTGTTGCGGGCCTTGGAGCTCTTGGTGAAGCTGAGCCAGTCGCGGCTGGGCGTATGACCCGCCTGCGTAGTGATCTCGACGATGTCGCCGTTCTTGAGCCTGGTGCGCAGCGGAACGATGCGTCCGTTGACCTTCGCGCCGACGGTCGTGTTGCCCACCTCGGTGTGGATCGCGTAGGCAAAGTCGACGGGGCTGGCGTCTTTCGGCAGAACGACGACCTTGCCCTTCGGCGTAAAGGTGTAGACCTCCTCCGGGTACAGGTCGATCTTCAGCGTCGACATGAACTCGTTGGGGTCGCTCATCTCCCGCTGCCATTCCATTAGCTGGCGAACCCAGGCGAGGCGCTGCTCGTCCTTGGCGCTGACATTGTCGTCAGCCTTGTACTTCCAGTGGGCGGCAATTCCCTCTTCCGCCACGCGATGCATGTCCTCGGTGCGAATCTGCACCTCGAATTGGTGGCCGCCCTCGGCGATCAGGGTCGTATGCAGCGACTGGTAGAGGTTCGGCCGCGGCATCGCGATGAAGTCCTTGATGCGACCCGGCACCGGACGCCACATGGAGTGCAGCAGCCCCAGCAGCGCGTAGCAGTCCTGCACCGTCTGCGTGATGACCCGGACGGCCAGCAGGTCGTAGACCTGGTCCACAGGAATTTTGCCTTCCTGCAACTTCTGCTGGATGGAGTAGAGACGCTTGATGCGCCACTCCACACGGCCCTCGATCTTGAACTCGCGCAGCTTCTCTTCCAGGCGCGCAACAATCTTCTTCAGGAACTCCTCGCCTGCACCGCGTAGCGCATCGACTTCGCTCGAGACCTGCTCGTAGGCGAAGGGATCGGTGTACCGGAAGGCGAGATCTTCGAGCTCGCCGCGCAGCTTGCCCATGCCGAGCCGGTGCGCCAGCGGAGCGTAAATCTCCAGCGTCTCCCGCGCGATCTTCTGCTGCTTTTCGGGCTTCAGGTGCTCCAGCGTGCGCATGTTATGCAGCCGGTCGGCCAGCTTGATGATGACCACCCGAACGTCCGTCACCATGGCCAGCAGCATCTTGCGAATATTTTCGGCCTGGTGGTCTTCGCGGTTCGCGAACTTGATCTTGTCCAGCTTGGTAACGCCTTCGACGATGTGCGCGACCTGCTCGCCAAAGCGCTTGGCGATCTCCGCCGAGGTGACGTCGGTATCTTCGACGGCATCGTGCAGCAGGCCCGCGGCGATGGCCGTGGAGTCCATCTTGAGTTCTGCCAGGACCTGACCTACTTCAAGCGGATGGATGACATACGGCTCGCCCGAAGCGCGCTTCTGGCCCTCATGCTGCTGCAGGCAGAACGCCCAGGCCTTGCGGATGATCTCGAGGTCGTCCGCCGGACGGTTCTCGTGAACGGTGTCCAGCAGCTTCTGGAACTTCTGGTCGATGGATTGGACATCGTGCTCCGCCAGTCCTGCCAGGTGCGCTGCCGAGCTCTCACTGGCTGCCTTGACCGGCTTCTTTGGAGCAGGCACCCCCACACGCTCAGCCGCCTCTGCAGTCACGGTCCGAGGAGCCGCCTTCGGCTCCGCCCCGGCTTCGGGGGCTGGACTCGGTGACTGGCTCTCGTGCGGCGCCTGGGTCCCAGGCTTCGTGGAGGCCGGATTTACGGATGCCATAGTGCATTATAGGCCGCATCGTTGGCCATCCGCTAACCCTTCTTCCGCCCCCAGGCCTCCGCAGCCCGGCCGCCGTCAGGGATTTAAGCCTCAGCGACGGGCGACATTTGCCTGCTTCCTGCAGGCGATCGGCACGTTGGTCATCTGCTTGGCGAACACGCGATAGCTGACCGTACCCGGCCGCAGCGTCGACCAGTAGCTGGTGCGCGACAGCAGGGGCTTGTGATGATCGATGATCTGGTTATCGAGGATCTTCACCCCGCACTCCAGGTTGTTCTTCGGCTGCAGGATCGTCTTGTCCGGGTCGTCCGGCTTCAGGTGCTTGTCGTGCTCCCAGTCGAAGTCGCAGCCGTAGCGCTGCTGGTCTTCATAGGTGAGTTGCAGCAGACCCTCGCTGCGCACCATGCGGTGGCTCACCTTGTCGACCACAGCTACCTCAGGATCGGTATGGCGCACGCGGGTCGTGGGATCGAGCCCGGCCTCTGCCCCGGCAAGCGCCTGAAAGAAGTACGCCCAGAAGGCACGCTTATCCGCCTCTCCCAACTGATAGAAGCGCGGGCAGAAGCGCCGCACATCATGAGGCACCTGGCGCGACAGCATCTCCTGCGGCAGCGCCAGTTCGACGATCTTGTCCCAGGTAGGATCCCACGTCTGGCCGCCGA
>DASTSJ010000114.1:0-2078 GCA_035760765.1 Edaphobacter sp.
AAGCCCGGAGCGTCGAAGGGGAAGATCAGCTTCGGTTCAGGCGAGGGCTGCAGCAGGTCACGTTTCGGGGAGTGGTCGCCCTGCATGAAGATACCGCGGCAGAAGTTCTTGCCGGTGGAGGTGCAGTCGACCCAGCTGACGGTGTACTCGATATCTTTGCTGGCCTCGGTCAGGGCGAGAAACTCGTCGATGCCATGGAACTGGATGCCTTCGTAGTCGATGGCGCGGGAGACGATGGGTTTGAGGCGCAGCGTTGCCCAGCGGATGAGGCCCGTCAGGCCGAGGCCGCCGATCGTCATCGCGTAGAACTCGCGGTTCTCGGTTGGGGAGCAGCGGAGCACGGTTCCGTCAGAGCGGACCAGCTCGAACTCGGTGACGTGGCGACCGAAGGTTCCGGCGATGTGGTGGTTCTTGCCGTGAATGTCGTTCGCGATCGCGCCGCCGAGCGTGACGTACTTCGTTCCGGGCGTCACGGGCAGGAAGAAGCCGCGAGGGACGGCGAAGTCGAGGATCTGCGCGAGCGAGATCCCAGCCTCGGCGGTGAGCAGTCCGGTCTCGGGATCGAAGGCGACGATGCGGTTCATCGCGGGAGTCGCGACCAGGTTGCCGTCTTTCAGCAGGCAGACGTCGCCGTAGCTTCGGCCCAGTCCGACAGGGAGGATTCCGCCGTGAAGGTTCTGGACGATGCCAGGGTAGTCCGCCCGCCAGTGGAGGGGGACGATGTTGGCCCGGTAGACGGGGTAACGGCCCCAGGATTCGAAGGAGGCCTTGCCGGCGGGCTCGTCGCCGGTGCTGCGGAAGCTCAGCTGCTGGTTGGCTGGTGAGGCAGTCGGCATAGAGTCAGGATAGACGATTCCGGGGAAGCAGGAGGGCTGAAGAACTTTTAGGGGAGGTAAAAAGAGGCGCAGCCGGAGCCGCGCCTCTTTGGAGAATCAAGGACTTCTTTAGGCGGCCTTGGCAGCCAGAGCGGTCTTGGCCTGGTCGGCGAGGGCCGTGAAGCCAGCTGGATCGTTGGCGGCGATGTCGGCAAGGATCTTGCGATCGAGGCCGTTGCCTGCAGCCTTGAGGCCGGCGATGAAGGTCGAGTAGCTCATGCCGTTCAGCTTGGCGGCAGCGCCGATACGGACGATCCAGAGGGAGCGGAACTGGCGCTTCTTCTGCTTGCGTCCGGTGTAGGCGAACATCAGGGAGCGCTCGACGGCTTCCTGGGCTGCCTGATAGAGCTTGGATTTCGTGAGGAAGTAACCACTCGCGCGCTTGAGAATCTTTTTGCGGCGGTCGCTGCGCTTTGTACTCCGTTTTACACGGGGCATCGTGAATCTCCTTTTGCGTACTTCGTTGTGCGGCTGGAGGTAAGGTTTGCCTCTTCACTCGCTTGCTACTTCAGATCTCGATGGGACTCACTTCGCTCGTCCCAGGGGCCTCTACGCTTTTTGCGGCCCTTTGCTTTTCAGCGGCTCGATCTGAAAACCTGTAATCCCTTCGTCTGAATCAGGCGTAGGGGATCATGCGGGCGACTTTGGCCGAATCCGCCTCAGAGACCAGGGTGATGGAGCGCAGGTGGCGCTTCGTCTTGGTCTTCTTGGAGGTGAGGATGTGGCGCATCTTCGACTGGCCGCGCTTGAACTTGCCGGTGCCGGTCTTCTTGAAGCGCTTGGCCGCGCCTGAGTGTGTCTTCAACTTTGGCATTGGTGATCCTAGGTTTACTGCTTTTTCGACAACTTATCGAGTATACAGGAATGCTTCTGATTTCGAAGGATAGTTTCTTTCGATCCTGCATCCCCCCGCACGGAATTCGTGCAAAGTCTTCAATGGAAATGACTTAGGTCTGGACTATTTCGCAAAGTCTTGCATTCAGGTAAGTTACAGACAAAGTCTTGATACAAATGGAGTTAGGGACAGGAACGCAAATCCTTCGACTTCGCTCAGAATGACACCCTCCCTCCCTCAGGGTGTTCCTTGCCTGCTTACGTTTGTAGCTGTGTCCAGAGGGTTGATTATGACCTCAGCGGCTGAAGCCGCTTGATTCGGATCCCGGTTGTGGCACGGCTGAAGCCGTGCCCTTAAGCAAAACGGCA
>DASTSJ010000115.1:0-2164 GCA_035760765.1 Edaphobacter sp.
GGCCACTCCACTCTGCAGAGGCTGGAACTCCAGCGCACTCTACCGCTGGAGTACTCCTCACCTGTCGCTTGCCGGCCGTCTGTGGCAGCAAAATGAGAATGTCGTATTGAGCAAAGTAGAAATGTCGTCTTGACAGCCCCGAAGCTTTGGGGATGCAGGAAGGACAGCTACTGATGACACAGGCCGAGAGGGACCGGCTGGTAACGCTCAAGAAGGCGAAGAAGAAGTTGATAAGCCAGCGCGATGCTGCCGAGGAGTTGGCGCTGAGCGTGCGGCAGGTGCAGCGGCTGCTGAAGGAGCTGAAGGAACGAGGAGATAAGGCGGTGATTCATGGGCTGCGCGGTCACCAGTCAAACCGAAAGATCGAGGAGAAGATCGAACGCCAGGCGGTAAAGATCTTGTCGGCCCCGGTATACGCGGGGTTCGGCCCAACGCTGGCATCGGAATATCTGGGGAAGAAGCACGGCATCGAGGCCAGCAAAGAGACGGTGCGTCAGTGGATGATCCGTGGCCGGCTGTGGCGAGCCAAGCCGGAGAAGGTGAAGCAAGTACATGCGTGGCGGCCGCGGCGAAGCCGGTTTGGCGAGTTGGTGCAGTGGGACACCAGCGAGCACGATTGGCTGGAAGGGCGGGGTGAGAAGCTGTACCTGATCGCGATGATCGACGACGCCACCAGCCGATTATTGGCGCGCTTCGTGCGTCACGATTCGACGGAAGAAAACATGCGGTTGCTATGGAGCTACCTGGAGAAGTTCGGCCGTCCGCTGGCGTTCTACACAGACAAGGCGAGCCATTTCCAGACCGCGGAAAAGCGCAAACGAGATGAGCCGGGCGTGGAGAAAGACGCGGTCGAGATGCCGCCCACGCAGATCGGTCGTGCGCTGAAAGAACTGGGGATCACGTGGATCGCGGCGCATTCGCCGCAAGCCAAAGGGCGGGTGGAACGGAATTTCCAAACTGCGCAGGACCGCTTGGTGAAGGGCATGCGAGTGGCGGGGGTAAAGACAATCGAGCAGGCCAACCAGTACCTGAGCGAAGACTATCTGGCGTGGTGGGAACGGGAGTTGGCGGTAGAGGCAGCCAATCCGGACGATGCGCACCGGCGATTGGAGCAGAACCATGATTTGGCGGGGTCATTGAGCCACGTCGAGATGCGGCAGGTGCGCAACGACTACACCTTCCGCTGGGAGGGGAAGCTGTATCAGATCACGCGCCCGGCAGTCACAACTGGATTGCGGGGAGCGGCTGTGCGCGTGGAAGCGCGGCTCGATGGGTCGATGGCAGTGCGTTACCAGGAGCGGTATCTTCCCGTCGAAGAATGCAGGGCGGAGGAGAGACTGAAGCCTCCAGCCAAGGCTCAGGCGGTCCGCAAGCCAGCTCGCAGATCGGGAAACAATGGATGGAACAAGAGCTTCGACGTGCGGAAAGGCCCGAAGGTATGGCAGGCGGCGCAGGCCTCCGGTCATCGCCCGGAAGAGACTACATGAGTCGGGTTCTGGGGGAGTGGCGTGAGGTCGAAAGCCGCCCTCTACCGGGAAGCGCTGCGCGCGACCGGCTGGTAAGCCGGGGGATTTCTTGCTCGCTCTGCAGCGCTTGCGGCGATCCCTTCTCCGCCACTCGATTCCCGCCGTTACAAAGATCGCTACCGGGGCCCTCGGCAGGCGTTTTCAAGGCATGGCGGAATCTATCGGTCCGATGTTGGTCCGAATCAAAACCAAACCCTGGGACGGGACCGGCTGCCTCCCGACGGCCGGCCCCGAACCCAGGTAAAAGAACGCGCCGGGAGGATCACGCTCTTCTCATCGTCCGCGATGAGTTCCGGCCGGCTATTCCTCGATCGGGTTGGTCGCCACCAGAGCCCGTCTCCGCTTCACCGGCGCTCGCAGATTAACACGCGCCCCAGAACTCGCCAGGCAAAAGGCGACATTTCTACTTTGCCAGGAACACGACATTTCTACTTTGCCTTGACACTTCAGCGGAATCGCCGGACTGAAGTCGCCATCTCTGCTATGCTTCCGGGGTTCCAAATCATGACGAACTCTCCGAGCGATGTCGAACAAGCGCTGGCCGATGGCGGCGAGTTGAAGGCCTGGTGGGAAGGCGTGGAGTGTGGCCACGACGCGGTGGAGTATTTCGAACTGGCCTCCGCATTTCCGGGCGGGGA
>DASTSJ010000116.1:0-22669 GCA_035760765.1 Edaphobacter sp.
GTCAACGAGACGACCGAGAACATCGGCGCTCGCCGCCTGCACACCATCCTCGAGCGAGTACTGGACGAGATCAGCTTCCAGGCTCCGGACCTGATGAAAGCCCCTCGCACGCAGGCGACCGAGGAAGGTGTCGTCGCGCAGATCGCGGCATCCACAACCACTGAAGGTGCAGCATCAGCACCGCCGCTTCCGGTCATTGAGCGTGAGACCGCAGGCGTTCGCGAAAAGGTCATCGTCGTCGACCCGGAGTATGTCCGCCAGCAGGTCGCCAGCATCGTGAAGGACCAGGACCTCAGTCGCTACATCCTCTGATTCGGGACAAAGTCATATGCCTCACATCGCCCATGTGCTTCATGAAATCCTCTTTGGCTGAATGGCCGGGGCTGTCCAGGCGCCCTGTAGAACCTCCTGCTTGGGCATGTAAAGGCGCATGACCACCCCCATGCGGCCATCCGGCGCGGGAAGCCAGTTTGATTCAAGCTCCGGACCAGGTGATTTGTGCTGCAGGTACAGGGTGATGCCGCCGTCCGGATTCTTCTTGAGGTCCGGAAGCATTATCGAGTTGATGAGATAACGGTGAATCGGGTTCTCGACCAGGAAACGAGTATTGCCGTCATACATTGTTACCGACCAGAATGCGTTCACTGGCGGGAGTTTCCCTTTCGCAAACGTAAGCGTGTAGTTGAATTTGCTCGAGTCTAGAAGCTGACCCGAGGCGTCTTTCAAATACGCGGGATAGATCGCTTCTTCGGCTGTATTGCCGTAGATGCCTGCCAAAGCCCCGAGAGCGCGTTGCTTGTACTTGCCCGCCATCTGTCGCGGCGTTCCGAAGAGACCAATTGACGTGGTGATACTGAGGGCATCGCGCTCGAGTTGGTTCAGCGCGTCCTTACCGGACTGGTGGATGACCTGGACAATATCGGTTGGCATATCGGCGGGTGGCCACGTGGCTCCCGGCCTGATTCCAATACGGGAGAATCTCGCACGCAGAGATGCTTCCGACGAAAGCGTGGGGAAGAACTGAAGAAGGAAGTTGGTGTACTGCCAGAATTGCGGTACGAACGTTTCGCGGGCGATGGGTGGGTAGTCGATCGTTGGCGGAGTTTTTGGCGGAGGCTGATGAAGATAAGCGCTGAGCGGCTGGGCTTTGTAACCGCTCTGAATCTCTTTCACCCTTTCGATATCGGCGGCATCGATGAGTTGCGTGCGGAACTGAGAAAACATCAAGGATGTTGAACTGGATACGACACGCTTGATGCCAGCCGGCTTTGCGCCGTGCCAGCCCGGTCCGGCGATCAGGAAATTGCCACCGCTGTTTCCATCTTCACGCGTTCCAATGTAGTCCACATTATTGGTGTAAAGATCGACGAGTTGCAGCGAGTAGTACCGGGTGTTCTCGATGGGCGGCAACGTGACAACGATGGGTTCCGCCCTGAGATCCATGATCAGGTAGGAGTAGGGTGTGTCAGAGTTTGGCGTAATGATGGCGGTATCAGCTGGAGTAAAGACGCGGCCAACATTGTTGACCTGGTTCAGTGGGCCTTTGTATTGATTTCCGTTCGGATCGAGGGCCAGCTGGTAGATGCTGAGGTAGTTCTGCACGATAGGGAACGCGTAGACAAACGCTTCCTGCGCGATCTTGCCGGCTTCCTCAGGCGAGGGCCATGTTTGGTGGGCCTGCGCCCACGAGCGTCTGGGATACAAAATTACCTCTGCAGCAACCCCGGCTGCGAAATGGCACACCTGTCTGCGATTCAGCTTTGCGTTCATTTAGATTCTCCTGCACTATTCCGCTGCAAGTGACTCGACGAGTGTCGTCATTGGCGACGGTCAGGATGCGGGCTGCGCTTCGGGAAACTTCCATTTACCCGTAAGAATCTCGGGGCGAGGACGGTACAGGCGGACCATGTAGTTCCAGTCCTTTGGGACAGGAAGACAGTTCGGAATCTTGCCATCGCAGCCCCCGAACTGGATGGTTATCGATCCATCGGCGCTCTTCTTCGCGGTGATATTGTTCAGCGTGTAGGCGTTGAAGGAGTTGGGCTGGAAGTAGCCTTCAGCGTTGTACACGCTTACGGACCAGAAGCCATCGACCGGAACGTCCTTGACTTGGAGCTTGTAGATGGTGGCACCGTCATTCTGCGTTGGAACAATGTTCAGGTAGAGGGCCTCCTTCGCTGGATTCGCTCCCCATCCGTTCGCCGCGCCGATAAGAAAGCGCACGGGATCGACTTCATTTTTCGTGCCATACATGCGATTCGTATCGGGAAGAGTCGTTGCGAGAATCAGAAGCGCATCCCGCACCTTCTTCTGGCTGGCGGGGTCCCACTTTGGAATTTCAAACTTGCCGGGACCACCAGGCTGGGAAGCCCGGATTGCGTCCTGAAGCGAGCGAACTGTCTGCAGGTCCGCTGGATCGGAAGGATCAACGAGAGTGCGCACTGCTACCACTACATAACGCGTCCCGATCGCTTTTTTGCTGAGCGTTAACGTTCCGCCGCCGTAGTGAACAGCGTGAGTGTACTGATCCTCGTCGATGACCTGCGTGGACATGAAGCGCTTACCCGGATCAGGAAGCGTAATCGTTACCGGTCCGGCATCGAGATCAAAGACGGCTGCGGAATAGAGCGTGTCCCGGTTGAGACGGATGACCGTTTGTTTGTCCAGTGGAGCTGGATCGCGTGTGTGATCGAACTTGCCGAAGCCTCCATTTTTGATGACTCCGGCGAAGTACAGGTCGGACTCCGCGCGAGGAAAGTTTTCGGCGGTGACGGGAAGGCAGTCGGCACACTTTGGCAATTCGGACCGCGCGGCCTTTCCGACAGGTTCGGCGGGACTCGATGGAGTTTTGGTGGTTTGGCACCCGAGGAGCGACACGCTGCAGATCGCCAGGACTAGGCGCGTAAAGGCGAATCTCATGAGATCTCCTTTGCTCTTGTTCGTCATCAACTTGGCCCGATGCTGACACGGCAAGAAACGCACTTAACGTTTTCCGGAACGAATTCGACGCAGGTTGCTTATGTCTTTCGGAACGAAGACGCCTTCTCTGTCACAATGGCGCGAATTATCAGGTTTGTTTGTTACATCTCCGTTAACAACGACGCACCTCTCAAAATAAGTCCGTTCTGCAAGTTGTTTCAACCGAATCTTCATGTGATGGCAAGGATGGACCAGGTGCCTACGGCTTCAGGTTCTCGAAATCGGAGTCTCCGCTTTCAGGGGAATCGTGAAGGTTGGTGATAATGCGCGTCTGTACGTCGGTCTTGTGGTAGTTGCGATAGCTCGCGCTGAAGCTCCACACGATGCGGCCGTCCATGGATTCTGCATTGGAACTGATGCGCTACGGCATGGAGTATCGCTTGCCGTCGAGCACGACCGGCGCGAAATCTACGGTCCAGCGCCACGGTCCCTCAATGCCCGGCACCTCCGGGTATCGCGGAACGTACATCTGAAAGCGAAGTGTATCGAAGGTATTCGCATCGATAACCGCCTCTCCTCTGGTTCCGGGCCACGGCAGGCATCCTGGCGTCTCAGTCGCATGCGGCTTGATCTCGTAGGCGATGGTTATGGTGGGAGCATGATGCACATCTCCCCGATGGGAGATGCGGAAGTCGAAGCAGAGGCGCTCCTCGAGCGTCACCATCGCAAGGCCATTGCTGAAGGCGCCGATCAGGATGGACGGGCCCTTGAGCGTGTTGCCGTTACCCGTCACACCATTGCTGCGGAGCACGGTGCGCGTCTCGATCAGCTCTGGAGGAAAGATGTTGCGCTCGCCGCGGCGCAGACGGAAGACTGACTCGGAGATGGTCTGAAGCCTTGGCATCATCGTGCCGTGCACCTCTGAGACGGCCCATTCGTCTGCGAAGAACTCGGGAACGGTTCGTTCGTACTCCCAGTGATGAATCTGCAGCCGCATCAGAATCTCTTCCAGTGACAGGCCATCGGCCCGCGTCTCCGGCGGCTGTGCGGAGGCGAGGCCGGAGAGCATCACGAAAGCGAGAAGCAGCGCTCTGGAGCAGAGGCGCATGAGAGCCTCCATCGGATCGCAACATCATCGCCGAAGACAGGTCGGCCCGGCAACCGTATCTCGGCTCCGGGCCGTTACTTAGGGCTCATGGACATGCCCGCGGACTTCAGGCTGCTGTCGTCTGAGCTTTCATCTTCTCGGCGATGTCGTGTGCAATCAGGGCGTCGATGGTCGGCTGCAGCATGCCTTCCATCACCATTGCGAGCTGATGGTTGGTCAGACCGATGCGGTGGTCGGTCAGGCGATTCTGGGGGAAGTTATAGGTCCGGATCTTCTCGGAGCGGTCGCCGGATCCGACCTGCGACTTGCGCGCGGCGGCCTGCGCGGCGTGTTGCTTCTCCATCTCCACCTCGTACAGGCGCGAGCGCAGAACGCGCATGGCCTTTTCGCGGTTCTTGATCTGCGACTTCTCGTCCTGGCAGCTGACGACGGTGTTGGTAGGCAGGTGTGTGATGCGCACGGCCGAGTAGGTCGTGTTGACCGACTGTCCGCCGGGGCCAGAGGAGCAGAAGGTATCGATACGCAGGTCCTTTTGCTCGATCTTCACGTCGACCTCTTCGGCCTCGGGCAGAACCGCGACCGTGATTGCGGATGTATGCACGCGGCCCTGCGTCTCGGTGGCGGGAACGCGCTGCACGCGGTGCACGCCGGACTCGTACTTCATCTGGGAGTACACCTTGTCGCCTTCGAAGATGGCGGTGACTTCCTTCAGACCGCCCACGTCGGAGGGCGACTCGGAGAGCACTTCCACCTTCCAGCGGTGCTGCTCGGCAAAGCGCAGATACATCCGGAAGATCTCTGCCGCGAAGAGCGATGCCTCGTCACCGCCCGTACCGGCGCGAACCTCGATGACGATGTTCTTATCGTCGTTCGGGTCCCTGGGGAGGAGCATAATCTTGAGTTCGTCCTCGATCTCGGCGAGGCGGGGTTCGAGTGCGAGCAACTCGGCCTCGGCCATCTCTTTGATATCGGCGTCGTCCTCGGTCAGCATCGCCTTGGCGTCGGCGATTCCCTGCTTGACCTAGCGATATTCGCGGAACTTCTCCACCACTGGCTCAAGCTCGCGGTGGGCCTTTGCGACTTCGGTGAACTTCTTCTGGTCAGAGACAAGCGCGGGATCGGCAAGCTGCTGACCGAGCTCTTCATAACGCGCTTCCATCTGGTCAAGGCGTTCGAACATGGTGACTCCTGGGTCCTGAAACTTATGAAAATAAAGGGAAAGAGGGTGTGAACTTGGGCGCAGCTAGGCGAAGTCGTGGCGGGAGGCCACACCGGGAACATACACCGGGATCTTCGCTGCGAATCGCATCACTTCTATAGATGTTACTCCTCTGGGGTCGGATGCCGGGCAGGGAAATTCACCGGCTGTGAGACCAGAAACTCACGTAGGGTCGAACCTAGTTTGGGGCAAGATTTGATTTCACATTCCCAGACAATAAGTGAATCCCACCCCAATTTGCTTAGAGCAACGATGGTCGATCTGTCTCGCTTCCTATTTCGGGCGATCTTCCCCTTCCAATACTTACGGTTCGCTTGAGGCAAACGCGAGCCTCTGGGGCAATCATGTCCGTGCCAGAAGCAACCATGCACGAAAATCGCCTTTCGTAGTCTTGGAAACACGATATCGGGCTTGCCTGGAAGATCTCTAGAGTGGAGCCGATATCGATATCCGTTTGAATGAAGCCACCGCCGTACAGCCAGTTCGGGAGCAGTGTTCTGACTCTTAACAGCACGCATAGTACGGCTTCGCTGCTCCGGAGGCTCCTTCATCTTTTTAGCGCAATTTTGAGACCAGGATCAGTCTCAAATTCTTCGATGATTTCGTTATAACGAGCGACAATATCCGCGATTGCTGTCTTTCGTCCCTCGGTGCCGAACCGTCCAAGTTCAAAGACATTTAGTGCTATGAATTGTTCGATCTCAAAAACATCGATTCGGTCACCTAGTCCCGCGTCTTCCGCAAGGCCTTCAGCAACGGCTAGTCGGCGGTCAATCGTCACGAGTACCGGACGAAGGGAAGAGTTCAGATTCTCCCGACAACGTTCGATCACAGCAGCCCCAGGGGAAGACGTTACATGAATAGCGACGTCTCCAATTGAAAAATCACCGGCACGACCCGACTGTTCGTCAGATGTTGAAAAGCTGTTGTGCTCGAACTTGCCTTTTCCTAACGCGCAGTCTAGCTTTGCACCGATCAAATGCTGCATAACAGCGCCAGCATAATTCGTTCCAGTAGCCTCCTTCTGACGCTTCTCTGCTTGCGCAATTACTCCTCGCACGACATGACGAATGCTACGCGAAGAGTCAAGGCTGATCTGAAAAGGCTTTGCAGCAAAGAAGTCCTGGACACGAGCAATCCAGAATCTCTCAATCTCCTCCAGATCGGCCATATTTTCGGCTTGCAGCTTATTTAGAAATGCCACGTAGCTCCGCATGTTCGTCAAGCTGCCTCGACTGGTTCTGCCTCCTTCTTTCGCGAGCACCGCCGTAATGCCATTACGCTTCAGGATGGCCTGAACAGCTCCCTTTCCAAGACCGGAGACTTGGCCGCCCGCACCATCTCCTGTTATTAGATGATCTGGGTCTAGAGGCAATCCTTTTCTGCGTGCGTGATCGGTGACAACAAGAACCACACTGAGTGCCCCCTTGCTGCCATTGAACTTGTGTTCGATAGCAAAAGCCGAAAGCGCATCTAGTAACACGTCCCTGCTCATGCTGCCTGCCATCCGTGTTTTCGAACCGCGGCGACGAGAGGCTCGAGAAGGTTATCAGCCAAGTGCCGCACTACGGGCACAACCAGTCCATCACCGGCCAGATGATACGCATCGTTGTACTTGTCCGGAAGAACATATTCTTCATCGAGCCCCATGAGGCGAGCGGCCTCGCGTGGGGAGAGGAGACGAGAACGAACCTTCTCTCCCTCCACCACCATAATGAGTTGCCTGCTTGAGCCGCCAACAGGTGTTCTTAAGCACCCAGCAATATCGTCGAATCTCACTTCGGCGCGTTGTTTGCGATTTCCGCTAGCATCGATCCGCGTCCGCTTATAAATTGCTCCAACGACACGGCGACCAGCTTTTTTCGCATCCGTCAATTTTTTGCGGTTGAGTGCGCTCATCATACCGATCAACCGTTCGGTCTCGGTGCTCGTATGCCATGCGACATTCTCCGGTTCATTTTCAATGAGATCGGAGAAGACCTTTTCGCGCGGGCTAGGCTTCGGCAACGTCCACCATATCCAACCCGCCCGCTCTTCATCGGTCAGAACATCGCAGGCCTTGAGAAGAGCTGCCGGTGTCCAAGCTGGGTCAGGTGCCTTACAAGTCAAGAAAGGAGGAATCTCTATGGAATCGTCGATTGCGACGATAAATAGACGGGAACGAGACTGTGGGACAAAATGAACGGCATCTACGACTAACGCGCCGTAACGATAGTGCTCAGATTTCAGAGCTTCAATAAGTGCTCTGAAGTCACGGCCCTCGTGAGAACTTAGTGCTCCACAGACATTCTCTAAAACTATGAGGTCAGGTTTGCGCCCCTCTTCTGATAGCCCCTTCATCAGTTTCCAGAAATGCCAAAACGTGCCCGAACGAGATCCCTTCAGACCAGCTCCCGAACCTGCCAAGGAGAGATCCTGACAAGGAAAAGATGCCCAAGCAAGGTTGGCCTTCCCCGGAAGATCGTTCGTGGTCAAAAAGGCCACGTCTCCAGATAAAAAGCACTCCTCGCCCCAATTGTCGCAGTAGGACCTGGCCTTTCTATCGTCGAAATCGTTCGCAAACAGGCATGTCCAGCCTGGCCCTAAACCAGCTCGCGCCATTCCTCCACCAGCGAAGAATTCATAAAACCCACCACCCTTCACATCGGTACTACGGCGCGCTTCTCCTGTTACAGACAAAGCGGATCGGTTCGAAAAAAGTTTGCGGGAGTACGACATAGTTTCAGTGTAAGCCTGTCATATGTTATCCAATAGAAAAAGCGCGGCGAGCGTTCTCTTGCTCCGTCTTCGTAGCGATAAAGGTCAGCTTTACGCAGGTGCAAGCCACGCGCTCGGCGTCGATTGCATGATCGCGATCTCTTCCTCCGTCATCTCGGCGGCAACTTCACCGAAGAGCGGCGTTGAGAGATAGCGCTCGCCCGTATCCGGCAGCATGGCGAGAATGGTGGATCCCTTTGGCGCCTTTTCAGCGACCTTCAGCGCGCCGGCGAAGGTCGCGCCCGAGGTGATGCCGCAGAAGATGCCCTCCTTGCGGGCCAGTTCACGACTCCACTTCATCGCCTCTGCGTTCTCGATCGTCACGACCTGATCGATCTTGTTCTGCTGCACGCCATCTTCGGCGAGCTTGGCGATGAAGTCCGGGCTCCAGCCCTGCTGGGGATGCGGCTTCCACGCCGGGTGGCCGCTGGTTGGATCGCCGTTGGCGTCTCGCTCCTGCGGGATACCGCTGGCGACCATGGGAGCGTCCGCCGGTTCGCAGACGACGATCTTCGTCTTCGGCGACTCCTTCGCGAGGACCCGGGCGACGCCCTTCAGGGTTCCTCCGGTGCCGAAGCCGGTCACCCAGTAGTCGAGCGAGCCGTTGGGAAAGTCGTTGAGGATCTCGACGGCAGTGGTTCTGGTGTGAAAGTCGGCGTTGGCCTCATTGGTGAACTGCCGGGTGTAGAACCAGCCGTGCTTTTCGGCTAGCTCAGCAGCCTTCGCGGCCATCCCGGTGCCTCGGCTGGAGGCGGGAGTGAGGATGACCTTCGCTCCCAGATAGCGCATCAGCTTACGGCGTTCGACCGAGAAGGTCTCGGCCATGCAGACGACCAGTGGATAGCCTTTGGCTGCACACACCATCGCCAGACCGATTCCGGTGTTGCCACTGGTAGCTTCGACCACGGTCTGGCCGGGCTTCAGCTTGCCCGTGCGCTCGGCCTCTTCAATCACACCGACGGCCAGGCGGTCCTTCACCGAACCCAGAGGGTTGAAAGCCTCCACCTTGACGAAGAGATTGATGCCCTCAGGGGCCAGCCGGTTGATCCTTACGGCAGGGGTATTGCCTACGGTTTCGATGATGCTGGCGTATTGTCGTCCCATTGCTCCTCCTGCGCTTCAGACCTCTTGCACGTAACGATAACTGTTTTGGACGGGAGATGACCAAATTCTCATGATCAAAGCAATCAAGATTGGCATCCATAGAAGATGAATTGGGGGAGCGCGGGGATGGCGTTATTTCAGGACCTTGCAGAACTTGCAGAGACACTCGCGGTCGAGTCGGGGCGTCTGAAAAAGCGTGCTGCTATTGTGGAGGCGATCCGTCGGGTGCACGAGGAGTCGCCTGAAATCGATAATGCCGGACTGTTTGTGCTGTACCTTGCAGGCACTCCGTTTGCTGAAGCCGATCCGCGCAAGCTCAACGCCGGTGGTGCGCTGCTGTCCAAAGCGCTTCTGGAGGTGAGTGGCGCAACGCAGACGGAGCTGACTGCCGCCTACAAGCGCCACGGCGACCTGGGAGCCGCCGGATTCGACCTGCTCAAGGCAAAACACGGTACAGGCAGCGGGGTGACTCTCGCCGAGGTTGCCGACACCTTTGCCGCAATGGCGGTAGCGCGCACGACGGCGGTTCGCGCCGGGCTGGTGGAAGAGCTGCTGCGACGAGCATCGCCGCTCGAAGCCAAGTACCTGCTGAAGCTGATGCTGGGAGACATGCGCATCGGCGTGAAGCAGAGTCTTGTCGAAGAGGCGATTGCGGCGGCGGCGTCCTGCTCTGCCGCCGAGGTGCGGCACGCCGTGATGCTCGAAGCCGACCTCTCGCTCGCCGTGGAGCGCGCCTTCGCCGGCACCTTGCAGGAGGCTCGGATGCGGCTCTTTCATCCGCTGGGCTTCATGCTGGCCTCCCCGGTGGATTCGCCTGAAGAAGCCGTGGAACGGTTCACCGCCAAATCCTCTGAAGAGTCTTCAGAGATACATATCCACGCCTTTCTGGAAGACAAGTACGACGGCATGCGCGCGCAGGTGCACTGCGGCGATCCGGCGCATCCCGGCAGGGTCGCGATCTACTCGCGCAACAAGGAGGACGTAACCGAGAGTTATCCCGACATTGAAGAAGCCTTCGCGCGCGTCGGTGAGGCCGGTCTGGGGCCGCTGATCTTCGATGGAGAGATTCTTGGCTGGGACATCAAGGAGGGCCGCGCCCTGCCGTTTGCGGTCCTGGGGCAGCGCATCGGTCGCAAGCGGGTGTCGAATGCATGGCGCGAACAGGTGCCGGTGATCTTCATGGCGTTCGACCTGATCTATGCCGATGGCGATCTGCTGCTAGGGCTTCCGCTGCGCGAGCGTCGCAACCGGCTGGAGGCCGTAATGGAAAAGCTGGTACAGATCGCGGTATCGCCGCTGACGATGGACGAGCGCAAAAAGGCTCTCCAGGGACTGATGTTTGAAGAGCCCGAAGGCGAGGTGGTGGAACGACTGATGCTCGCGCCGTCCCGCACCGTCGAGTCCGCTGAAGACATCGACCGCGCCTATGCAGATGCTCGTGCGCGCGCGAATGAAGGCGTGATGCTAAAAGCCGCTGAATCGACCTATCAGCCCGGCAGGCGCGGCCTGGCATGGCTGAAGCTGAAGCGCGAACTGGCTACGCTGGATGTCGTTGTCACAGGAGCGGAGTTCGGTCACGGCAAACGCGCGGGCATTCTGAGTGACTACACGTTTGCGGTACGTGGACCGAACTTTGCAAAGGATGGCGAACTGCTGAACGTTGGCAAGGCCTACTCCGGCCTGACCGATGCCGAGATTGCCGAGATGAGCGCGTGGATGATGGAGCACACGCTGGAGGATCATGGATTCTTCCGGACGGTAGAGCCGCTGCGCATCCTGGAGGTCGCCTTCAACAACATCATGCGCAGCGACCGGCACGCCAGCGGATTTGCCCTGCGCTTTCCGCGCATCGTGCGCATACGGGACGACAAGCCTGTCGAAGAGATCGACACCGTGGAGCGGGTGGAAGAGGTTTACCAGTCCCAGGTCGACAAGCCGGTCGAAGAGACCGCGTCCTCGGCAAAAATCTGAAGACGCTCCAATAAATCTTCTTTAAGATCGGCGATCCGGTTGAACCCGCGGGAAGACCTGGAGCATCCTAGACCCATGGAATACCGTCTTCTTGGCAAATCAGGACTGAAGGTGCCGGAGCTCTGCTTCGGTGCGGGCACGTTTGGTGCGAACAACGAGTTCTTCAAGGCGTGGTCCGATACCACGCAGGCCGAGGCCGACCGCATCGTTGGCATCTGTCTGGACGCGGGGCTCAACTTCTTCGATACCGCCGACGTCTACTCCAACGGCTCGAGCGAAGAGGCGCTGGGCAAGGCTCTCAAGCCGCACAGGCGCGAGGATCTTCTGATCTCTACCAAGACCACCTTTCGTTTCGGCGAAGGGCCGAACAACACGGGCTCCAGCCGCTATCACATGATCCAGCAGCTCAACGGAAGCCTGAAGCGTCTGGGCACGGACTATGTGGACATCTACCACATGCATGCCTTCGACGCCCTGACGCCGGTAGATGAGGTTCTGTACACGCTCGACCACTTCGTGCGCGAGGGTAAGGTGCGTTACATCGCGTGCTCCAACTTTTCGGGCTGGCACCTGATGAAGTCGCTTTCTGTCAGCGAGCGCTACGGATGGGCCAAGTACGTCGGCCACCAGGTCTACTACTCCCTGGTAGGGCGCGACTACGAGTGGGAGCTGATGCCGCTTGCACTCGATCAGGGTGTAGGCGCGCTGGTATGGTCGCCGCTCGGCTGGGGACGCCTGACCGGCAAGATCCGCCGCGGCCATCCGCTGCCAAAGGACAGCCGCCTGCAGGCGAAGGTTGTGGTCGATAACGGACCGCAACCGGATGAGGAATATCTGTACCGCGTCGTCGATGCGCTCGACGAGATCGCGAAGGAGACCGGCAAGACGATTCCGCAGATCGCCCTGAACTGGCTGCTGCAGCGTCCAACTGTCTCGACACTGATCATCGGTGCGCGTAACGAGGAACAACTCAAGCAGAACCTGGGCGCCGTAGGCTGGAAGCTGTCTGATGAGCACATGACGAAGCTGAACGCCGTAAGCGTAACCCAGAAGGCGTACCCATACTGGCACCAGGTTCAGTTCGCAGAACGGAATCCGCTGCCTGTGGAATAAGAGGTTCTAGAAAAGCAAGCGGCGCAGTGTGGGAGCTACACACGCTGCGCGGCTTGTTCGTAGTCCGGTTGTCTATACAAAGCCTTTCGTGTCTTCACCCCTGTTACGGCAATTGTCCTAGCTGTTAGACTTTCTTCGTTCTGAAAACGGCCTCCGGTTCCGCTGCAGGAACCAATACGTAAGTCCGCAGAACCACGGAGAAGTCTCCCTTGAGAATTTGTTTTACCGGCTGGGCGTTCTGCCTCGGCCTGCTCCTGTCATCTGGGTTGACGTGCATCCAGGCACAGGATAAAAACGTGGACCGCGCCGACGGAGGTGCTGGCCCGATCACAGTTGCAACCGCAACTGACGGCACAGCTCTCCCTTCTGTGACTCTTCCGGTAACGACCTCGTATAACAGTATTCAACAGAGCAGCAGCGTATGGCGCAGGCTGGGCAGCTACTATCTGTCCGACTGGACGGCACCTCCGGCGGCGCCAGCGGACCCTGCACCGCGCCGCGGGCTCGAGGCACCGCTCGATTCACCACCGTTCCCTTCCTCGGACTGGGCGTATGGAGGATCGCCGGCAATCGGCCTTCCCGACTCCAACGTGTATCCGACCATGTCCGCGCTGAAGAAGGAGAACAGCCGCCTCCATCTCTATGGCTGGGTGGATGCCTCGGTGAACGGCACGACTTCGTCTGACACCAACTATCCTGTCACCTATGGATTCGTACCCAATCGCCCGGTAATGAACCAGGCTGTCCTGACGCTGGAGCGGTTGCCGGACACCTTGCAGCGCAAGCGCTTCGATTGGGGCCTTCACCTCTCCGGCTTCTTCGGCACAGACTATCGCTACACCATCGCCAAAGGCTACGGCAGCGACCAGTTGCTCAAGGACAATCGCCAGTACGGCTTTGACCCTCTGTGGGAGTCCATTGATCTCTATTTCCCTGTGAAGGACGGATTAGTTCTGCGCTTCGGCCGCTTTCCTTCGGTGCCTGGTATCGAAACCCAGTTGGCACCGAGCAATTACACGATCAGCCACTCGCTGGTCTTCTCGGCCGCGCCTTCGACGGAGACGGGGGCGCTCGCCACGCTTAAGCTGAATCCGCAGTGGATGGTGCAGTTCGGCATCTCGGCAGGACACGATGTTGCCCCGTGGACAGTGGATCGGAAGCCGTCTGCGATCGCCTGCCTGGATTATTCAACGCATACCAATCACGACAACCTGTACCTGTGCGCCAGCGGCATCAACGATGGTCACTACGCGTACGACAATGTGCAGCACTACGACATGACGTGGAATCATCGCCTGAACGCGACCTGGAATACCTCGACCGAGGTATGGGGCATGTACGAGCGCGATGTGCCGAACATCGCTCACAATGTCGCGAATCCTCTGCCGCCTGAGACCGGCGCCAACGGGGCTGACTGTGCTGCCGGGCAGCTCACATGCGTGGCCCCGGCGTATGCCGCGATGAACTACCTGAACCATCAGATCAACTCGAAGCTGTATATAGGTATGCGGTCCGGCTTGCTGAATGACAAAAAAGGTCAGCGCACCGGAATCGCTGGCAAGTACACCGAGAACACCCTCTACGCGACCAAGACCTTCGGCACTACGGTCATGCTTCGGCCTGAGCTTCGCTTCGATCATTCCTGGGACCGGATGGGCTATAACGGAGGCAAGGCGCGGAATCAGCTCTTCTTCGGCGTGGACGTAATCTACAAGTTCTAAAGGCTGCTTTGGTGTATAAGGTTGCGTGGGATGCATCCTGATCGCCGCTGCGACGGGCGTGCAGGCCAATCTCTCTCCCGGAGTGTAAACGGCCTTGCGTCACCAACTCATTGCGTTGTCTCTCCTCGTCGGCCTTGTCTCCTGTGCTTCCAAACAGCAGGCGCCACAGCAGCCCCCACCGCAGCACCTCTTTGCGGTCAGCAATGGCCAGTTCACCCTTGACGGCAAACCCTTCCGCGTCCTCTCGGGCGAGATGCACTATCCCCGTATTCCACGTGCATACTGGCGCGACCGCCTGCGGATGGCGAAGGCGATGGGCCTGAATACCATCACGACCTACGTCTTCTGGAACATCCATGAGGCGCAGCCCGGAGTGTATGACTTCAGCGGAAACAACGACGTCGCCGAGTTCATCCGCGAAGCCCAGCAGGAAGGTCTGTACGTCATCCTCCGTCCCGGCCCGTATGTCTGCGCGGAGTGGGAGTGGGGAGGCTATCCGGCGTGGCTGCTGAAAGATCATTCGATGGTCGTGCGCTCGACCGATCCGAAGTTCATGCAGCCGGCGAGCCGATGGATCAAGCGCCTGGGCCAGGAGCTTGCCCCGCTGCAGATCGGCAACGGCGGCCCGATCATTATGACGCAGGTCGAAAATGAATATGGCTCCTACGGCAGCGATCACGCCTACATGGATCAGATGCGCAAGCTGCTGGTGGATGCCGGCTTTACGAAGTCGCAACTATACACGGCTGATGGCCCGCAGATGGTTCCCAACGGCTCCCTTCCCGATCTGCCCGTCGGCATCAACTTCGGAGCTGAAAAGGAAGGAGACGCGCAAAAAGCGTTCGACATCCTGAAGAAGGAGCGGCCTAACGGGCCCTTCTTCAACAGCGAGTACTGGGCCGGGTGGTTCGATCACTGGGGCGGCAAGCATGCGCATACCAATGCCGATTCACAGGTGGCAAACTACCGCTGGATGCTCGAGCAGGGATATTCCGTTAGCATCTACATGTTCCATGGGGGAACCAGCTTCGGCTGGATGAACGGTGCCAACACGGATGGGAAGGGCGGCTACTTCCCAGATGTCACCAGCTACGACTACGACGCGGCACTGGATGAGAGTGGACGTCCCACGCCGAAGTACTTCGCCCTGCGTGACGTCATCGCCAAGGTCACAGGCGTAACTCCGCCCGCTGTCCCGACCGTCGCTCCCGCGATGACCGTGCCGGCGATCTCGCTTCCTGAATCAGCATCGCTGTGGGACAACCTGCCGGTCGCCATCTCGTCCGACCAGGTGCAAAGCATGGAGGACGTTGGGCAGGCCTACGGATACATCCTCTACCGGACACACCTGAAGTCGGCCGCTGACGGCCCGCTCGCACTCGATCAGATTCACAGCTATGCGCAGGTCTACCTGAACAAGAAGCTGGTAGGCACGATCGATCGCCGCCTCAATCAGAACAGCATTCCTCTGCACGGAACCGCAGGAGCACAGCTCGATATCCTGGTTGAGAATTCCGGCCGCGTAAACTTCGGCAAGACCATCGGGGGAGAGAGCGCCGGAATTACGAAGCAGGTCACGCTCGCCGGAAAGCCGCTTCTCGGCTGGGAGATCTATCCTCTGACCATGACGCACGTTGAGCAGCTCCCCTTCGCGAAAAAGCCATGCGAAGGACCATGCTTCTATCGCGGCAGCTTCAACCTGACGAAGACCGCCGATACCTTCCTCGACACGACTGCCTTCAACAAAGGACAGCTCTGGCTCAACGATCATGCGCTGGGAAGGATTTGGAACGTCGGTCCGCAGAAGACGCTGTACGCCCCTGCACCGTGGCTGAAGACGGGACAGAATCAGGTCATTGTCTTCGACGCCAAGGGCAAGATGGGAGGGACTGTACGTGGATTGGACAAGCCGGAGCTGTAAGGCAGGCGCTTCCACATAAGTTGCTGATATGGCCGGGTCGGTATCCTTGCTGATACGGCCAGATCAGTTCCTCAAGCTGTTTCCAAACGGTGTCATCCTGAGCGAGCGTAGCGAGTCGAAGGATCTGCGGTACGGGATGGTGGCTGGACCCGCAAACCGCAGATCCTTCGACTGTGCTCTCGCAAGAAACCGCGAGAGCTTCGCTCAGGATGACACTCTATTAGGCCGCTAGGTCGTTAATTCGATTGACTGTCCATCCTGTACGAGCCACCACGCTTCTGTTGGCGACTACATTCAGAATTAGGGCTCAGTTGAATCTACCCTAGTGTCCCGCGCCTGGATCAAGATGCTTGGGTGGCTTCGGAATGAAGAACAGCAGCGGGAGCATGCAGGCGCAGAAGATCGCAAGGTACTGGATGATGTCCAGGTACGCGAGCATTCCCGCCTGACGGTGTAGCTGGTTGTAGATATATGCCTGAGCGCTATGGGAGGCCTGGCCCAGCATCGGGTTTCCGTTGCCGTGGCCGCCGAACGCTCCTCTCATTCGCTTTACCTGATCGACGAACGCAGGATTCCCCGTGGTGAGATTTCGCACCATGTTGTTCTCATGCGCGGCCGAGAGTCGGGTCAGCATGGTCGCCATGAAGGCCGTGCCGCATGATCCACCCACGTTGCGGGCGAGGTTGGTCAAGCCGGAGACGTCGTTGTTCTCCGACTGCTTCACCCCGATATACGCAATCGTATTGATGGGGATAAAGAGGAAGGCCAGTCCGGAAGCCTGGAACATGCGCAGAAACACCAGACGCCCATAGCTGATGTTCAGATCCATGGTGTGCATGGTGATCAGTGACAGCGTCAGCATGGTGAAGCCGTAGGCGATCAGTTTACGCGGATCGACTTTGCTGGATAGAAAGCCCACGACGGGCATCATCGCCATCATCATGAAGCCGGCCGGCGACAGCACCATTCCGGCAAGCTCCGCGGTGTATCCCAGCAGTGTCTGCACGAACTGCGGAATCAGGATGGTGGTTCCGTAGAGCGAGAAGCCCAGAACGAACATCAGCGCGAAGGAGATGGCGAAGTTTCTTCGCTGAAAGAGCGTCAGGTTGACGATCGGCCTGTTTCCCTGACGGATCTGCCTCAGCTCCCACCAGATCATCGAGATGAAGGCCACAATCATCGTGACCACGAAGAACGTGATGATCTTGGACGAGAACCAGTCGTCCTCCTGGCCCTTGTCGAGCACGAACTCAAGCGAGCCGAATGTCAGACCCAGCAGCGCGAACCCGAGCAGGTCGAGGCGGATTCCACCCTTCTGCGCCTCCTTGACCTGTTCGTGAACATACGGCGGATCTTCCACAATACGCGAGGTCAGGAAAAGTGAAAGCAGGCAGATGGGGACGTTGAGGAAGAAGATCCAGCGCCAGTCGTAGTTGTCCGTAATCCAGCCGCCCAGGGTAGGACCGATCGCCGGGGCGACGACGACGGCAAGACCATACATTGCGAACGCCTGACCGCGCTTCTCCGGGGGGAAGGTGTCCGCCAGAATGGCCTGCTCGGAGGGTGCCAGTCCGCCTCCGCCTACTCCCTGCAGGATGCGGAAGAAGACCAGCAGCGGAAGCGATGGAGCCAGGCCGCACATGGCCGAGCTGATCCCGAACAGCAGGACGCAGATCATGTAGAACTTCTTGCGACCGATGAAGGTCGTCATGTATGCGCCGGCCGGCAGAATAATGGCGTTCGCCACAAGATAGGCAGTCAGCACCCAGGTGGCCTCATCCTGAGTCGATCCAAGACCGCCGGCGATATGCGGAAGAGCCACGTTCGCGATGGAGGTGTCCAGGACCTCCATGAAGGTCGCCAGCGTGACGGTCATGGCGACGATCCACGGATTGACGCGAGGCCGCCAGGCTACCTTGGAGGCGGCTGGCTTCTCCTGCGAATGCTCAGGCAGTGGGCCGGGTAACTCTAGGGTGCTCGAAGCCATCAGTGACTGTTCGATTCTGGCCTAAAGCCTGGGGATGCAGTTTTTATGGGAGAGATCGCCTGACTGCACCGCAAATGGTGCAGTCAGGCCCGTCAATGAACAATCTTTAAGATTCAGCGGGTGTAGTTGCGGGCGTATGTGTCGCGGGGCAGGCCGGCGCTGCGAGCCTTTGCCCGGTAGGCAATCGCCTGGTCGCGAGTCATCGCTCCCCCCACGGTCACAAGGTACGGAGCGCGCCCGTGCGGCGAAAAGACCTCCGGATTCATCGCCGGATGCTTCGCCCTCAGTTCATCTGCCTTCTTCTGCGCCTGGTCCTGATGGTTGTAGGTGTAGGCCACGACGCGCCATTCGGGGTGGCCCGTTCTGGCAGGTGCCGGAGTATCGGCTGTCGCTGCAGGCGTCGGAGCGGGTACGCTCGTGGCTGCGGAGGCAGGTGGAGCAGAGCGCACCGGTGCTGTCCCGACCGCGGCCTCCGGAACCGGTTTCGTGCCGCTGCGAAGGAAGTACCAACCCACAGCCAGCAACACGAGGGCAGCGATGGCGATCGCCGCAATCATCTTCAGACGCTTCGGCTCCTGCTCTACCGGTCTGACAATCCGATGTCTGACGTCCGGAGCCTGTGTCTGTGTCAACGGCCTTGCTGCAGCCACCCCGGATGCAGATGTTGTCCTGCTTGCCGCGGGTTCCGGTGTAGCGGCTGCCTTGGAGGTTTCCGATCTCTCAAACAGCGGACCTGCAGATGCAGCCTTGGGTTCCTGCATCTTTTCCGTAGTAGAAACCGCGGGTTGGGGCTTTGTCTCAATCTTCGTCGCAGAAGGCGAGGGTGCAGGTGCCGAGGCCTCCTGAGGCTTGGCGACTGGGCCGAGGGCGGTCGCCATCTCGATCAGCCCCCATTTGCCACTCAATCCATTTCGAATAATCCCGTCGAACGGCGGGGTGAGCATCGTTGCCGAACCCTGGAGGCTGCGCCTCCCGGTCATCGCCTGCAGCAGCAGCGCCGCGAGTTCCTGAACGTCTGCCGCCTTTCTGCGATTCGCCTCGGCTTCGTCTCCATCGGGGGAAGCGGCTTCGCGCACGCAGTCGCTGCGCAGCTTGACCGTCTCTCCCGCGGCAAGCACGTTGCTGGGATCAAGATGCTCGTGCACCAACCCGCGCTGATGCAGCGCCGTCAGGGCGGCGATCAGGCTGGCAGCCAGTTGCTTGGTCTCGTCCACCGTCAGGGTGCGGCTCTGCAGCACATCCGCCAGGCTCATCTCGGTCGGTTCCATGACCGCGTAGACCAGCGGTGTACCGTCCAGGGTGGTCTCGCCGAACTTCCGCATCGCGACCAGATTCTCCTGGTGAATCTCGGAGATCGTCTTCCAGCGCGTCAGAATCTCCGACTCATCGAAGTGCGCTTCGATCAAACGGACCATCGACGGCGTTCCGGTGCCGTTGGTGGTCAGGAAGAAGGCACTTCTTCCCTCCGGGCGGATCAGTTTTTTGAGTGGATACGCCTCAGCAATCGTTCGTCCTTCGTAATCATTCCAAAGTTGCATAAACAGACCAGTCCTCAGAGGGTATTTGCAGGAGGATGCCCACCGGGCAAGTGATACATCGGCCGTTCTCCCATGGTCCCGGAACGTGCACACAGGCGGAGACGCGACTCGTAACGATCTTCATTATCCTCTAAGGAGACCGGCATGCTCAACGCGCAGAGCTTTGCATGTGCCTCCGCTGGTTCGCGTCCGCCGCTCATGCTAGACTGCGAACTTTCCGGCACTCATGGCGTTTGCGCGTTCCTGAAGTTCTGGAAAAGGAAGGTGCCGATGCATCCAGATCTCGAAAAGATGATCGCTCTCCAGACGCTCGACCTCGAAGCCCGGCGGCTCAACGACGAGATGACCGAGCTTCCCAAGCGAGTGGCGCGCCTCGCCCAGGAGCATGCGAATGCCCAGAAACATCTGACTTCAGTCGTCGCCGATCTGGCTCGCGAAGAATCGCTCCGGCGGAGTCAGGAGCTCGAGATCAAGGATCATCAGCAAAAGGCAGCCCGGCTTCGCAAGCAGATGGACGTCGTCACGACGACAGCCCAGGCCTCAGCCCTGGAACACGAGATCAGCTTCGCCGAGGCCGAGATCAGCCGGCTGGAGGACGCAGAGCTTGAAAGCATGGAGCGTACGGAAAAGCTGGAAGCAGCAAAGACGACCGCAGAAGAGACGGTTGCAAACCTGGCTCGCACCCATGCCCGAGAGACAGCCAGAGCAGACGAAGCCATGCAGCGCAACCGCACCCTTCTGGCAGAGGTAAACGCCAAACGGAATGAGTTGCGGCCCACCATCGGCGAAGATGCGCTGTCCATCTACGATCGCGTGGCTCGTTCTCGCGGAACGGCTCTTGCCGAGGGGATCGATCACAAGTGCTCCGCCTGCCAGATGGTGGTTCGACCGCAGCGCTGGAACGACCTGCGAGACCGCAGCAATAACGAGATTATGCTTACGTGCGAATCCTGCGGCCGTCTGCTCTACTGGGACCCGGCGCGGGATGCTCCGCAGAAGAAACCCGCGCAGACGGAGAGCATCGCAGCTTCGATTGTGAGAGCACTGTGAAGAGAATCGCTGTCGATATGGATGAGGTGATGGCGGATGCGCTGGCAGAGCACCTGCTGCGCTACAACCGCGATCACAATGAGAACCTGACGCTTGCAGACCTGCAGGGCAAAAAGCTTTGGGACGTAGTCTCGATCGAGCGCCACAACGCCCTCGAGGCTTACTTCCGCTCCGAAGATTTCTTCGAAAGCCTGGCCGTCATGCCGGAATCGCAGCGCGTGATGCGCCTGCTGCAGCAGAAGTACGAGGTCTACATCGCGACTGCCGCGATGGAAGTTCCCACCTCCTTCCACCAGAAGTTCCGCTGGCTGGAGCGCCACTTCCCCTTCATTCCGCCGTCGCACATCGTCTACTGTGGCGATAAGAGCATCATCCGGGCGGACTACCTGATCGACGACAACACCCGCCAGCTGCGGCGCTTTCAGGGCGAAGGAATTATCTTTACCTCGCCGCATAATATTGCGATCGAAGGCTACCGGCGCGTCAACGACTGGCTCGACGTAGAGAAGCTCTTCCTCGGTTGACCTGAGAGCCTCTGCTCGCAGCCGCAGCGTCGCGGAAGCTCTTTCGCGCTACCTCGGAGAAGGCCCGGACGACCGCACGATCCTCACCACTGCGATAGGCCAGCTCGATATCGCTTCGTACTCGCGCCCCACGCAGCGCCGGACACCATACATCCGGGCCTGCGATCTGCTGGACGCAGGCAGGTGCTATGGAGACGCCAAGACCGGCACCCACCAGCCGGAGAATCGTAAGCCACTGCGGGGCCTCCTGCACCACGCGCGGTCGATATCCGTGAGCCTCGCAGAGCGAGATCGGCTTCTCATACGCCAGCGCACCCGCCATCGGCGAGAAGAAGACGAAGGGGTCCTCGCGAAGATCGGCTGGTGAAATCATGCTTCGACCGGCAAGACGGTGGGTTGCCGGCAGCACCGCTACAAACGGCTCCGAGAAGAGCGCCTCAACATGCAAGCCCTCTGTCGGGCCACCGTCACGCAGGAAGCCTGCATCGACCGTGCCGCGGTGCAGGGACTGGGCGATGCTCGCCGTGTAAGACTCCGAAAGTTGCAGCTGCACCTTCGGATAGAGGCTTCGATAGCGGCCGAGCATGGCCGGGAGCGGTGTTAGCATGCTGGAGCCGATAAATCCGACGCGCAGAAATCCCTCATCTCCGCGCCCGATGCTGCGGGCCTCGTCTATATCTTCGCTGACGTTGCGCAGCGTTCGCCGTGCGCGTTCCAGGAAGATCTCTCCGGCTGCAGTCAGGCGCACAGCCCGCGAGGTGCGCTGGAAGAGCCGGTATCCGATAACCTCCTCGAGACGCCGGATCTGTTGCGAAAGGGGAGGCTGCGCCAGGTGCAGTCGTTTCGCAGCCCGGCCGAAGTGCAGTTCCTCCGCGACGGCGACGAAGTAGCGCAGATGACGGAGTTCAAGATCTCGAGCATCCATATGCCTGGCGTCCTGATACAGACGAACAATATATTGGACGTATGGTACGCCAGCGCCTAGCCTCTAAGCATAGGAGCTGGCTATGCCTTCGATTCTTTGTCTTGCCGACCTGCCGTCGAACGAGGAGCTCATGTCTTCAGCCTTCATCGAACTGCGTCCCTATCAGTCGGGCGATGCCAAGGCGTTTCGAGAACTCAACGAGACATGGATCAAGCGGCACTTCGGCCTTGAAGAGCACGATAACGAGATGCTCGGCGATCCCGAGGGCTACGTGTTGTCTAGCGGCGGCCACATCTTCTTCGCTGTAGCGGAGGGAAAGCACGTCGGCTGCTGCGCTCTTCTGGCGATGGAGCACGGTGTCTACGAAGTCGCAAAGATGGCGGTAGCAGAGTCATGCCAGGGCCGTGGAATCGGACGTCGCCTGCTGGCCTACACGATCGAGCAGGGACGCACGCTCGGAGCCCGCTCGCTTTATCTCGAAACCAACAGCAAGCTAGCCAACGCAGTTCACCTGTATGAGTCGCTCGGTTTCAAGCACCTTCCACCCCGACCATCGCCTTACGTCCGCGCCAACGTCTTCATGGAGCTGCGCTTCTAGTTCTCCCTGCCGCCGTCCTGCGGTCCGGTGAGGCCATAGAGTTCGGCCTCAAAGCGCTGGATCGCGGCCTCGGACCATGCGTGCGTTGATTTGCGCCACGTATCGCCCTTTTCCTCAAGAAAATTGGGGAAGTTCAGCCGGCAGTAACCTGCCCTCTCTCTGAAGTCGTAGAGCGCCTGCGGGATGCCGTCCAGGTAGAGCACTGCCTGCATGC